>JBEKRW010000038.1:0-22197 GCA_049517595.1 Candidatus Cybelea sp.
TGAGGCCAAGTACGGCGAACTGGCGACGCCCGAAATCTACTTCGGAGACTTCAAGGGCGAACGCCGGTGGGAGCGCATTCGCGAGATCCCGGATCAGCGCATGAGAGACGCGGTTCTCAACATGGTCGTCTATCAAGGCGACACGGAGTTTGCCTCCAACGAGCAGCAACGATTCTTGGTCAACAACGCGCCAAGCGAATACGATCTGGCATCGCTGGTTCGGATCATGGTGGAAGAGACTCGTCACGGCTACCAGATGTGTCATCTGATGGTCGAGCACTTCGGCAGCGAGGGGAAGATCGAAGCGCAGAAGATGCTCGAGCGCCGCGCCTTTGGCAAGAAGAACCGCCTGCTCAACGCATTCAACGACGACGTGACGCACTGGCTCGATTTTTTCGCCTACACGAACTTTATGGATCGCGACGGTAAGTTTCAGTTGACCATGCTGTCGCACTCGAGTTTCGCTCCGCTCGCGGCCTCGATGGGTCCGATGCTTCGCGAGGAATCCTTTCACATGGGAACCGGCATTACGGGGCTGCGCCGGATCGCGAAGGCGGGCGTGATTCCCGTCGAGATTCAGCAGAAATACTACAACAAGTGGATCTCGGGCTCGCTCGATCTCTTCGGCACCGACCACTCGGGCTCGGCGCAATGGGCCTACACCTGGGGAATCAAAGGGCGCGTCGACGAGGATAAGGCTGGGGCCGACGTCGACAAGGAGCATCTCAACGAGCGCGCTCGCCGGCAGTTCCACGAGGAGATTTTGGCCACGGTCGCCCGCGTCAACGAGGTCAATGCCAGCGAGACGAAGTTCTACGTCCCCGACATGCGCTTCAACCGGAAGATCGGCGATTTTGGCGGAGAACGCTACACTGTCGACGGTCGCAAACTTACCGAGGAAGAGTGGGCAGCCTATGCCCCGACGGTGTTGCCGAGCGCGGCCGACGAAACCGTACTCAATAACTACTTCAAAGACCCCAATTGGATTGCGCCGAAGGGAAATCTCGCTTGAGGCCCCCTATCGCGCAATCCAATGGGGTCCCCATAAGTCATAAAGGCGCTACGTCCTCCGGACTGCGCGCCCCCCGCGCGCACAGCGCGCGGGGCCCCCACTGGATAGCACCCAAAGGAAACCTTTCATGAGCACCACCATCGACGGCATCGCAAAACAAACCCCGTTCGGTCGCGAGCAGCGTGCGCTTGACGGCAAGCGCGTCATCAACTACTGGAAAGACGGCCACGTCGCGTTCGTGGAGATGGACGATCCGCCGGCCAACACCTACACGCACGAGATGATGCGCCAGCTCGACGAAGCGATTCTCGACGCGCGGTTCGACTCCGACGTGGAGGTCATCGTGCTTACCGGTAAGGGCGAAAAGTTCTTTTCGGCCGGCGCCAATATCGGAATGCTCAACCAGGTTACGCCCGAGTTCAAGTACATGTTCTGCCTGCACGCAAACGAGACGCTGTCGCGGCTCGAACAGACGCCGAAGCTGGTGATCGCGGCGCTCAACGGGCATTGCGTCGGCGGCGGGCTGGAGATCGCAATGGCGGCGGACCTTCGCATCGCCCGGAAGGACGCCGGAAAGATCGGCCTTCCCGAAGTCGCGCTCGGAGTTCTGCCGGGAACCGGCGGAACGCAGCGCTTAGCGCGACTGGTCGGCAAATCGCGTTCCATCGAGATGATGGTGACCGGAAAGACCGTCAGCTTCGAGCAAGCGCTGGAATGGGGAATGCTCACCGATCTCTTCGAAGGCACTGCGGCGGAGTTCCGGGAGCAAATCACGCAGTACGCCAAGCAGTTCTGCTCGCCAAACAAGGCGCCGATGGCCGTCGGGCACATCAAGCGCAGCGTTCAGACGGGTGCCGAGCTTCCGCTGCAAGACGCGCTCGCATTGGAACGCGAGCTGCAGTCGCTGCTCTTCAAGAGCGAGGACGCAAAAGAAGGGCTCGCCGCCTATAACGAAAAGCGCGTCGCTCGCTTCAAGAACAAATAAGACAGTTACACATGAAAAGCTCGTGTCAGAAATGTGGCCGGAACTTTGACGCTCTTGGCGAGGCCCGGGCGTGTTCCCACGGTTGCACGTTTTGTGCGCCCTGTGCGGGCGCGATGAACGATCGCTGTCCGAACTGCAGCGGCGCACTCGAGATCGTAAGCGAGGTGGCATGACGTGGTAGCTGCACTGATTCTGATGAACGTCGAGCGGCCGCGGCTGCGCTCGATTGCCGACGACCTGCTGGCGATCGACGGCGTCGCGGAAGTCTATTCGGTTGCGGGCCCCTACGATTTGGTCGCGATCGTGCGCGTGAAGCACCACGAGCAGCTGAGCGATCTCGTCACCGAACAGATCGCCGCGCTCGACGGCATTCTCAGCACCGAGACGCTCATTGCCTTCCGAGCCTTTTCAAAAAAAGACTTGGGACTACTCTGGGACATCGGCGAGTAGCTACGGGAGCTCGACGCGGTAGAGATTCGTGTCGTCGACGGTCAGCCGCTGCGGTTGACTTCCGGCGTACGCATCGAAGCGCACGACCGAATCTCCTAGGGCGAAGTTTCCGTCGGGAAGCGGCTCGAGCGTGTCGGTGCCGTCGAGGGTCAGACGGTTCTTGACGATCACCACGCGCGTCACGGCGGACTCGCCCAAAAACGTGTTTTCGTAACGGCCGGCCAAAGCATTCCAGCGCTGCGGATAGGCGAACGTGCGCGCTCCGCGATAGCGCTCGTTGGCGTACCAGCGCGACCCGTAGTTGAACTCCACGACCTTGTCGTCACGGTCGCGCCCAAAGGCCAGCAGAAAGATTGCGAAGCGAGGATCGTCGGCCCAGAAGAGGTCGTGGCCGCGACGGTAAAGCGCGATGCGCTTGGCGCCATCCATGAGATAGAGGCGATCCGCGGCGTCAACGACGCTCAGTGACGAACCGTTTGCCCCGGTATACGTACCGGCGTACTCGTTCGCGCGAGCGACCTTCGCCGGGTCGGGTGCCGGCGGCGGCGATGGAAGCGGTTCGCCGACGCTTTGCGCTCGCAAGACTCGCATCGCGTAGAGCACGATCGCGCACGGATGCAACGGCGCCTCGACCAGATTCGCAAACGCGATCGCGCCGAACCCGCGAGTGAGGTTCATCTGCATGCAGGCGGTGTAGCCGGAAATGCCGCCGGTGTGGCCGACGAGGTGCTCGCCGTTTTCATCAAAGATCGAGAGCCCGTAGCCATACTGCCGGTAGAACGACGGCGCTTCCGGAAGCTCGGGGGTGGCGGAACCTGCCGGTTTTCCGTTCGTCAGCCGGTCGGGGTGAGTCATTGCAGCAAAGGTTGATGCGCTTATCAGGCGCCGGCCGTCTGCGGTTACTCCGCCGTTCAAATAAAACCGCATGTATCGCGCCATGTCCTCGGGCGTCGAGAGCACCGAGCCGGCCGGTTCGACGAAATCCATGGGCGGCGACGCAACGAGCGGAGGATTCTGCGATGGGGCCCGGTCGCTGTCGCGAAACTGATAGCCAACGGCGGCGCCGGCCATTACTTCGGGCGTAAAGACGGCGGAGCTGTCCGCCATGCCGATCGGCTGCAAGACGCGTGCGGCCAGCGACTGCTCCCAGAAGCGCCCGTCGAGTTTTGCTAATATCGCGCCGGCGGTTGCGTAACCGTCGTTAGAGTACGACCAGAAGGTTCCCGGCGCGAAGACCGTTTTTGCACCGCGAAGCGCGACGACGTGGTACAGATAGCCAGGCTCCGACGAGAAGTCGCCCGGCAGACCGGCGGTGTGCGAGAGAAGCTCGTGAACCAGGATCGGGCCGCCGAGCGACTCGATGGCGAACCACGGAAGATAGCGGCGAACCGGCGCGTCGAGATCGAGCTGCCCCGCATCGTGCAGCTGCAGCAATGCCAGCGCCGTCATCGATTTGGTAATCGAACCGATTGCGAACAGCGTCCGCGGGGTCACCGGGGTCGCAGAGTCGCGGTTTGCGTATCCTAGCGTGATGATGCGGAGCGTCCCGTTCCGATCCGTGATTGCAACCGAGAGCCCCGGCGTGCCTTGCTCGCGCATTGCCTGCGGCGCGTAGGCCGCGATCGCGTCGAGCGCTTGCGAAAGGGTCGGCGCCTCCTGGGACGCACCCCGCGCGCTCGGAACGACGGCGACCGCAACGAAAATCAGGGCGCAGAGCGTTCGAGCGATCGAGCAGTGGCGGCGCATGGCCGGTGAGATCGTCGCCCGAAGCGCCCGCTTCCTTCTGAATGAGAGGGAGCCGATGGCTGGGCCGTGCAACGCTCGAACGAGAAGCGAGGGTTAGACGAGGTACTATGGCACGCATTTACGACAACTTGGCCGACACGTTCGGCAATACGCCGTTAGTCAGGATCCCCCGGCTGAGCGCGGGGTTACCGGCGACGGTTCTGGTGAAGATGGAGTCGTTCAATCCCGGCGGCTCGGTGAAGGACCGGATCGGTCTCGCGATGATCGAGGCCGCAGAACGCGACGGCCGTCTCTTACCGGGAATGACCATCCTCGAGCCCACGAGCGGAAATACCGGCATCGCGCTGGCGTTTGTCGCGGCGGCAAAAGGCTATCCGATTATCTTGGTTATGCCCGAAACGATGACGATCGAGCGGCGCAACCTCCTCAAGGCGTACGGCGCGCAGGTGGTGCTGACGCCCGGCTCGGAAGGCATGCCCGGCGCGATTCGGCGCGCAAACGAGATCGTTGCAAGCGCGCCCAGCAAGTACTTCGTGCCGCAGCAGTTCGAGAATCCGGCCAATCCCGAGATCCATCGCCGGACCACCGCCGAAGAGATTTGGCGCGATACCGACGGCACCGTCGACGTTGTGGTTTCGGCAATCGGCACCGGCGGCACGATTACGGGCGTCGGCGAGGTGCTGCGAGCGCGTAAGCCCGGCGTACGAATGATCGCCGTCGAACCCGATGCGTCGCCGGTGCTTTCGGGCGGAAAGCCGGGGCCGCATAAAATTCAAGGTACCGGTGCCGGCTTCGTGCCCAAGGTGCTCGACACAAATGTTTATCAAGAAGTCGTGCGCGTTACCGATGCCGACGCCATCGCGACGGCACGGCGGCTTGCGCGCGAAGAGGGGATGCTCGTCGGCATTTCGTCGGGTGCCAACGTTTGGGCGGCACTAAGCGTCGCCGCGCGTCCCGAGATGCGAGGCAAGACGATCGTAACGTTTGGATGCGACACCGGCGAGCGGTATTTGAGCAATCCCGTCTTCGCCGAGCAGGAAGCCACGATCGTCGAACCCGCGCTCGTTTGATCGCCAACGACGAAACCTACGTCGACGTAACCCGAGGCGGCTACGCCGAGTCGGTTCATCGCGTCGCCTCGTGTGCGGTGGACGCGCAAGGAGCGGTGCTCGATCGGGCCGGCGATATCGACTCGCCGGTCTTCTTGCGTTCGGCGGCAAAGCCGTTGATTGCGGCAACGGCTATTGAAGCCGGGGTGCGCGAACGATTCAATCTGGAGCTGCGCGAGATTGCGGTAATGACCGCCTCCCATTCTGGTCAGCCGTTCCACGTTGAAGCCGTCGCTTCGATTTTGGATAAGATCGGTATGGACGAATCGGCGCTGCAGTGCGGCACGCATCCACCCTACGACGAGACTGCCGCCGAGGGACTGCGCGAAGCGGGATTCAAACCGACGCCGCTCCATAACAACTGTTCCGGAAAACACGCCGGCATTTTGGCGCTTTGCTTGGCGATTGGCGCCGATCCAACGACTTACTTGAGCGCCGAAAACCCCGCTCAGCAGCGGATCCTCGCGTTTTGCGCGCGGCTCTCCGACGACGACGCTTCGACCTGGCCCATCGGGACCGACGGCTGCGGAATCCCCGTTTATGCGACGGGGCTGCGGAAGGCGGCGCTCTCGTTCGCGCGGCTGGCGACGCTTTCCGGCATCGACTCGACCGACGCGCGGGCGCTGGAAATTGTACGCGATGCGATGCTCGCCCATCCGGAGTACGTGGCCGGAACCGGCCAGTTCGATACCGAGCTGATGATCGCCGGCGCGGGGAACGTCGTTTCGAAGGCGGGCGCCGAAGGCGTTCATGCTGCGGCGGCGATCGCCCAAGGCTTCGGGTACGCATCCAAAGTGATTGACGGCGCCACGCGGGCGCGCGGGCCGTCTTCGATTTCGGCGTTACGGCGCTTAGGTGTGCTCGACGAGCGCCAAGCCGGCGCACTCGCCCGATTTGCGCGCCCACCGGTGTATAATCGGGCTGGAAACAAGGTGGGAGAGATCGCGAGCCGAGACCGTGTCTGACTACTTGCGCCTGCTCGAAGAGCGGGTTGCAATTTTCGACGGCGCCATGGGCACGCAGCTCATGGCGCTCGAACTTTCCCCGGAGGACTTTGGCGGCACCGCTCTATTGGGCTGCAACGAAGCGATCGTGCTTTCGCGGCCCAACATCGTTCGAACGATACACGAGGCGTATTTGCTGGCCGGCGCGGACGTCGTCGAGACGGACTCCTTTACCGCGTCGCGACTAAAACTCGACGAGTACGGCCTCGGCGACCAAACCCGTGAGGTTAACCTTCGCGCCGCCGCAATCGCACGAGAAGCATGCGACGCCATCTCGACGCCGCAGCATCCTCGCTTCGTCGCCGGCTCCATGGGGCCGACCGGCATGCTGGTGTCGTCGTCGGATCCGGCGCTCTCCAATATCACCTACGAACAGTTGCGCGACGTCTACGGCGAGCAGGCACGGGCGCTCGTCGAAGGCGGCGCCGATCTGCTCTTGCTCGAAACGATGCAAGATCTGCTCGAACTCAAAGCCGCCGTAGCAGGAATAGTCCGCGAGTTCGATCGGGGGTTACGCCGCGTGCCGATTCAGGCGCAGCCGACGCTGATCACCGACGGGCGCATGCTGCTGGGCACCGATATTCGCGCGATTCGCGCGACGCTCGACGCGCTGCCCATCGACGTCGTCGGCCTCAACTGTTCGACCGGCCCGGCGCAAATGCGCGATTCGATTCGTTATCTCTGCGAGACGTCGCGCTGCTTCGTCAGCGTCATACCAAATGCGGGCCTTCCGCTCATGGGGCCAAACGGTGAGACGATCTATCCCGAAGGTCCGCAGGAGCTGGCCGCCGAGCTTGCGGCCTTCGTGCGCGAATTCGGCGTCGACGCGGTCGGCGGCTGCTGCGGTTCGACGCCGGCGCACGTCAGCGCGCTTCGGGAAGCCGTCTCACTGGTACGGCGCGCGACGCGCCCGCGCGCGCAGCGTTCGCAAGAGGTCGCCTCGGCGATGACCGCAATCTCGCTTGAACAGCAGCCGCGGCCGCTGATCGTCGGCGAGCGCATCAACGCCCAAGGTTCCCGCAAGGTAAAGCGCTTGCTCCTCGACGACCGGTACGACGACGTCGTGCTGATCGCGCGCCAGCAGGTGGAGGGTGGCGCGCACGTGCTCGACGTCTGCTGCGCGCTGACCGAACGGCCCGACGAAGACGAACAGATGCGCGAGCTCGTACGCCGGCTGGCGCAATCCATCGAGGCACCGCTCTCAATCGATTCGACCGAGCCCAAAGTGCTCGAAGCCGCGCTGCAAAACTATCCCGGCCGGGCGATTCTCAACTCGGTGCATCTCGAGTCGGGCCGCGCCAAACTCGACGCCGTCTTACCGCTCGCGCGCGAGCATGGCGCGGCGGTCGTCGCTTTGACGATCGACGAAAGCGGGATGGCGAAAACGGCGGAACGCAAGCTCGAAGTCGCTCGCCGCATTTACGAGATTGCCGTTGGCGAGTACGGTCTTCCGCCGGGCGCGTTGATTTTCGACGATCTTACCTTCACGCTGGCGACCGGCGAGCCCGAGTTCTTGAACTCTGCCGTCGAAACGATCGAGGGAATTCGCCTCATCAAGCGCGAGCTGCAGGGTCCGCTCACCTCGCTCGGCGTTTCCAACGTTTCCTTCGGCCTGCGGCCCAACGCGCGCGCCGCGCTCAACTCGGTCTTTCTGTATCATTGCGTCGAGGCTGGATTGGATTGCGCGCTCGTCCATCCCAAGGAGATCGTTCCGTACTTCGAGATCGATTCGACCGTTCGCGAGCTGTGCGACGACCTCGTCTTCAACCGGCGCCCGGATGCGCTGCCGCGCCTAATCGAACATTTCGAGCGTGAAGCGCCGGGCGGCCGATCCGAGACCGACGCCGCCGAGGAACAAGCTGCCGAAGAGACGACGATCGGAGAGCGAATTCACCAGGCGATTCTGCGACGCCGAAAAGACGGCATCGAGGCGAAGATCGATGAAGCCTTGCTCGAGAGATCGCCGGTAGCGGTGCTCAACGAAATTCTCTTGCCTGCCATGAAAGACGTCGGCGATCGATTCGGTAAAGGTGAGTTGATTTTGCCGTTCGTTTTGCAATCGGCCGAGGTGATGAAGAAGGCCGTTGCCCATCTCGAGCAGTTCCTCGAGCGCTCCGAAGGGGACACGAAAGGGACCGTCGTTCTGGCGACGGTCTTCGGCGACGTGCACGACATCGGCAAGAACCTGGTGCATACGATCCTTGCCAACAACGGCTACACGGTTCACGATCTCGGCAAACAGGTTCCCATGAATACGATTCTTGAGAAGGCCGTGGAGGTGCGCGCCGATGCCATCGGGCTCTCCGCGCTCTTGGTTTCGACCAGCAAACAGATGCCGGTCTGTCTCGAAGAGCAGGACGCGCGGGGTTTAACCTTCCCCGTCATCATCGGCGGCGCGGCGATTAACCGCGACTTTGGCCGGCGCATCGCGTTGTTGGAGGGTGGCACGCGCTTTTTCGAGCCGGGCGTCTTCTACGCGCGCGACGCGTTCGAAGGGCTCGAGTTGGTCGATGCACTCACCAGCGATCCGCAACGGCGGCAAGATTTGGTCGAGCGGGCGAAGGGTGAAGCGTTTGCCCAAAGCGGGCGACGCTCCGCGCCCGTAGCGTCGCGGGCCCCGGCAATCTCCGCGGTCAAAGCCGACCACGCGCAAGTTCCGCAGCCGCCGTTTTGGGGCGTTCGCGTACTAGATCGAATCGATCCACGCGAACTCTGGCCCTGCTTCGATCTGCGAAGCCTCTATCGGCTTTCGTGGGGAGCTGCAAACACTAAAGGCGAGGCGTTCGAAAGGATCGTCGCCGAAGAGTTCGATCCTCGCCTTCGCCGCTTCCAATCGCAAGCGCTTAGCGGCGACCTGCTGGAGCCGAAGGTCGCGTACGGCTATTTCCCCGCCGCCGGTTTAGGGAACGACGTGATCCTGTACGATCCGGCACAACCGGGCACGGAGATCGCGCGCATGGGGTTTCCGCGCCAAATCGGGGGAGAGCATTTGAACCTTGCGGACTATCTGCGCGAGCCACGCGACGGCGGCGCCAGCGATCTCGTGGCGTTGCAGATCGTGACCGTCGGCCGCGACGCGGCGCAACGAACCGAAGCGTTACAGGCGGCCGGGGACTACAGCGAGTCGTACTTCGTGCATGGTTTCTCGGTGCAGGCCGCCGAAGCGCTCGCCGAGTACACGCACCGGCACATTCGCCGCGAGCTGGGCCTGGAAGACGGCCGCGGGAAACGCTATTCCTGGGGCTACGGGGCGTGCCCCGATCTCGCACAGCACGAAGTGGTCTTTCGGCTGCTCGACGCGACGGCGAAGATCGGCGTGACCCTGACCCCGGCGTTCCAAATCGTCCCCGAGCAATCGACGGCGGCGATCGTGCTGCATCACCCAAAGGCCGCCTACTTTAACGCCGCGGCAACCAGGGAGATCGCCGCCTTGTAGGCGTACCGTCTGCAACCATGACGCACACGCTGCTCGTCGTCGCGCTGATCCTCGTCGCGCTCGTGCTGATCGCAGCCCTGATCCGGGCGCTTCCCCGGCACAAAAACCCGGCACCCACGCCATTGCTCACGGCGATCGGCTTCGTTACCGATTTTTTGGATACGCTCGGAATCGGATCGTTCGCGGTAACGACCTCGCTCTTTAAGTTCTTCCGGGCCGTGCCCGACGAGCGCATTCCAGGCACGCTCAATGTAGGGCACGCGCTTCCCACGGTCGTCGAGGCGCTCATTTACATCGTTATCGTTGCCGTCGAGCCGAAGACGCTGTTGCTGCTGATCGTTGCCGCGGTTGCGGGCGCGTGGCTGGGAGCCGGTTTCGTCGCGCGCTGGCCGCGACGCTACGTGCAGATCGGCATGGGGACGGCGTTGCTGGCCGCGGCCGTGCTCTTCATTCTCACCGGCTTAAAGGGCAGCCACTTTGGATTGAGCGGGACCGCGCTCGGCCTCGACAGCCCGCGCCTCTGGATCGCCGTCGCAATCAACTTCTGCCTCGGCGCGCTGATGACGGTCGGAATCGGACTCTACGCACCGTGTATGATCATGGTGAGCTTACTGGGGATGAATCCGGTCGCGGCGTTTCCGATCATGATGGGATCGTGCGCGTTTCTGATGCCGATCGCGAGCTTGCGCTTCATCCGTTTCGATGCGATTTCGATGCGTGCCGTCTTGGGCCTAACGCTCGGAGGAATTCCCGGCGTGCTAATCGCGGCCTATATCGTGAAGTCGCTTCCGCTCAACGCGGTGCGCTGGCTCGTCGTCGTGGTCGTGCTCTACGCCGCCATCGTGATGCTGCGCTCCGCCTTTGTCCGGCGCCCGGACGAGACCACCGATTACGCGTACGAAGCGTAGCTCGGAAGACGAAGCTACGCGGCGACTTCGATCTGATTGTAGACGAAGCGGCCGCCGACCATCGTAGCGACGACGCGGTAATCCTTATCCCAGAACGAGAGGTCCGCGCGCGCGCCGCGAGCGATCCGGCCGAGCTCCGCGTCGTGCCGAATCAATCGCGCCGGCGCGTACGTCGCTGCAACGATTGCCGCGGCGAACGGAATCTGCGCGTACGACATGTAGTTGCGCAGCGCCTCGTCCATGCGCAGCGCGCTGCCCGCGATGGTTCCATCGGCGGCGCGCATCACGCCGCCTTCGATGTGGTAACCCGGATCGGCCGCGGGCATTACATCGGTCGCCAGCACTAGCCGGTCGCCCAGCGTTCGGTGCAAGATGTCGATCATGACCGGTGAGACGTGAAAACCGTCGCAGATGACCTGCACGAGCGTGCGCCGGTCTTGGATGAAGGACGCTAGGATCGAAGGATCGCGATGGTCGAGCGGCGGCATCCCGTTGAACGCGTGCGTCAAGGAGCGGAAGCCCAGACCGATCGCCAGCATTCCTTCACGATAGCGTGCGCCGGTGTGACCGGCCGAACAGACGACGCCGTTCTCCAAAAAAACGCGGAGCGCTTCGCTCGCGCCGTCGATCTCCGGAGCCATCGTTACCAACAGGCAGGCACCTTTGCACGAGTCGACCATTTCTTGCGCGCGGGCGGCGCCGGCGGTAAGGAGCCACTCGTTGCGATGAATGCGCCGGAACTTTGGGTTGAGGAATGGGCCTTCAAAGTGCACGCCCAGACAGCGAGCGCCAAGTGGCCAGTCCTCCTCTAACTGGTTTGCCGCCTCGACGATCTCCGATGCAGCGTGGAGCATCGACTCCCACGGAGCGGTCATTACGCTGGCGACGAAGCCCGTCGTGCCGGTCTGCGCATACGCGGTACCGGCAACCGATACGGCGTTGCCTTGATCTCGATTGAAGAGATATTCGCCGGCGCCGTTCGTGTGCACGTCGATGAGGCCCGGAGCGATCGTGCTTCCGGCCGGCAACGGATAATCCGAAGGGCCGTCGGCTGCAAGAACGCCGACGATCCGGCTGTCTTCGATTGCCAAACGCCCGAACGTCGACGTTCCATCGCCGACCGCAATAAAGGCGGGCCCAAGCAGGCGTTTGGACATTGCGGTGAGGTTCGGCGAACTGGCGCCAGCGCCTCGTCTCGATCCTGGGAGGTTCCTGGGGAAACCGTCTCTGGTGAAGGGAACGCACCCCCGGCCGGTGGCGCAGGCTACATCTTCATCGAGTCCAGACGGATAAAATGCCGCTAGCGTCGTAGGGTTTACGACCGTGGATCCGACTCGGCTGTACACAGCCCGCTGTTCTTCGTCTTTCTTCGTGAGGGCCTTTTGAGAAACGGCCCGTTCGTGCGCATCACGGGGACGATGCTGTTGACGGGCTTCTTGCTCCTCTCGCTCGGTTTTGCGGTTGAGGGAACGTTCGAAACGCGCGCCGAGTTTGCCAACACGTTCGCGCGCCAGGCGCAGATCCAGCAGGCCCAGATCGATCTCGAAGAGTTGCTGCGCCTGCAAATCGATGAAGAGAACTCGTTGCGCGGCTACCTCTTAACGCGCGACCCGTTCTACACCGCCGAATACCGCTCGGCTGCTGCCGGCTACGACGAAAAAGAGAGTGCGATTCGCAAGACGCTGAGCGAGCAGGAGCTGCCCGGCGCCGACAAGCTGCTCATCGACTACGCGCACCTTCAGCTCGAGTGGCGCAACACCGTTGCCGCGCCGCTGCTCGCGCATCCGCGCCTCCGTTTGCAAGAGCTGGACAAGCGAAACAAGCTCTTCGCCGACTACGAGACTTTGACGGCCGCGGCGATTCGCCGCGAGCTTGAGGGTACCGGTGACGAGCTCGCCCTCAGCACCCAGCAGCAGCTGGATCGTGCCTCCTACCTGCGCGCGGCGTGGGTGCTGGTTTTCGGCGTCTTTGCAATCGTTTTAAATACCTACCGCTCGCGCTTGAATCGCGAGCTCGAAGAAGAACGCACCGTCACCGAGATTCTCCAGCGTGCCTTCCGCAGCGAGTCGACGCCGTTGCCGCACTGCGACGTCGGGAGTGCCTACCTGTCCGCGAGCAGTCACCTGGCGGTTGGCGGGGACGTGTTCGACGTCTATCGTCTTTCCGAGAACCGGGCGCTGATCCTGATCGCCGACATTAGCGGCAAGGGCGTCGACGCGGCGGTGCTGACGGCGTTCATCAAGTTCATGGTGCGCGCAATCGCGCTGCGCAACAGCGATCCGACGGCGATTCTGGCGGAGTTTAACGTCGTTCTTTCCAAGGCGGTCGGCGATCCATACATCTTCGTTTCAATGTTCGTCGGCGTGCTCGATACCGATACGTTCCGATTGACGTACGCCAGTGGTGGACACGATGCCGCGTTCGTGCGCCGGCCTAACGGCGTCGCCCAGCTAGCGGTCACCGGACCGGTCCTTGGGGTCATGGAAGAGCCGTTCGGCGCCGAGACGATTTACTTGCAGCCCGGCGATACGCTCGTGCTGGCGACTGACGGCTTGACGGAGGTTCGCAACGCGGCCGGCGAGCAGCTCTCCGACCAGGGCGCGATGGAGCTGATCGAACGGGCAAGCCCGGGAGCGCAGCAGCTCGCAGACGAGATTGCCGCGAGCGTCCGGGCGCGCGGGGGGAATCGCGTCGGCGACGATTTGGCGATCCTAGCGATTCGCGTCGTCGACGGGGATGTGCCGCATGCGTAAGGTGTGTGCCGTCCTCATCGTCTGCCTGATTTCGGCTTACGGCTATGCATGGGCTGACTGTCGCGTCCATCGGGGCGAGCACGTCGTGCTTTATAGCACGACCGACGATCCCTCCGTGCTGATGTGGGATTCGCGTTCGCGCTTGCGCGAGTACCACGCCGCATCGTTCGACGAAGCGCAAGCGATGTTGCCGCACGCCCTGCTGGTTTCACCCGGCACGCACGGCGACGTCGTCAGTTGCATCCCCGGCTACGTCCTCTCGCCGCTCTTCACGACGCCCGACGATGCAGTCGGTGTCTCGATTACGAGCGGGTCAATGAAGGGCATCGTCCGGTGGGTGCTCGGCTCGGACGTGCGGCCGCTCCGCAAGAACTGACGCCGGTAAGAGCGCGCGCCGCTGCGCGAAGGCGATTCCGTAGGCTCGGTGCAGCAAGCGTTCGGTGAGAACCGCACCCGGCGAATCCAGCGCGAGCATCGCGCCGTCGCCTAACAGCGCGATGCGATCGGCATAGCCCGCAGCTTCGTTGATATCGTGGAGTGCGCAGACGACGGTCTTTCCCGCCCGCGTCAGCCGCTGGAGTAGCGCGAGAATCTCGTGCGCGACCCCGACGTCGAGATGACTGGTCGGTTCGTCGAGCAGCAAGATTGGACGGCGTTCCACTGCCACCAGCGATGGTGCGCGAACCGGCCGATCGAGACGACGTCGCGAACGAGCAGCGACTCGAGAAACACTTCGTCGCCGGTTACGAACGCGATTTGCTTTGCGCGGTCGAGCGCCCGCAGTTGCGTGGTGGGCGTGCCGTCGATCGTTATCGCACCGCAGCGTACGCGCTGCAGTCCGGCGATCGCGCGCAGAAGCGTCGTCTTGCCCGCGCCGTTGCGCCCGAGCAGCGCGACGAACTCTCCGGTCGCCACGCGCGCCTCGATGTCGCGCAGAAATGGGGCTCCGCCGACGTCGATCGTGACGTCGCGTAGCTCGATCACTGCCGCCTCAAATAGAGATAGAGAAATGCCGGTACGCCGATAAAGGCCAATAAAACTCCAATCGGAAGCTCCGCGGGCGCGACGATCCGGCGGCAAACGGCATCGGCGACCATGCACAGCGCGGCGCCGAGCGACGCGCAGGCCGGCAGAAGCACGCGAGCGTCCGAGCCGACGATCCGTCGCCCGATGTGCGGCACGATCAATCCGATGAAACCGACGAGTCCGGCAAGCACCACGCTGCTCGCTGCCAAGAGCGACGACGCGGCCAGCATGATCCATTGCGCGCGATCGACGTTGAGGCCCACGGCACGTGCGCGCAACTCGCCGATCCGCAGCGCGTTCAGCGGTGCGGCGCCCGCAAATGCGAGCACGGCGCCGAGTGCCGCGTAGGGGGCGGCCATTGCGAGTTCCGGCCAGCCGCGGCCGGCCATCGAACCGGCCAACCACGCGACGACCGTACTGGCATATTGGCTCGATTGCGCGCGAACCACCGCCAGCGTGACGATCGCCGCAAAGAGCGTCGAGAGCGAGACGCCGGCTAGAATCAGGCGATTGGAATCGATTCCACCACCGCGGCGCGCGAGCGCCGCAACGAGAATCGCCGCACCGAGACCGGCGACAAAGCCGATCCCGGGCGTAGCGGCGGCCGAAACTCCCGCCACGATCGCGATTGCGATTGCGGCGGCAGCGGCGGCGCTGACGCCGGTGAGATAGGGATCGACCAGCGGGTTACGCAGCATCCCTTGAAGGACGGCGCCGCAGAGCGCGAGCGACGCGCCAACCGTTGCGGCAATGCAGACGCGAGGCAATCGAAGCTGCCACACGATCGTGTGCAGCACGCCGGTTGCGTGCGGATGAAGCAGCGCCGACGCGACCGCCGCCGGCGAGAGCGAGGTTGCGCCGACGAGCAGGCTTAAAACCGCGGCCACGAGCGGCAAGACCGCGAGCGCTACCGCTCTCACCGGCTTTGCAACTCGACCTGCACCGAACGGCCCGGCATCGGATACCCCGCGTAGAGCGCGTAGCGATCGTTGCCGAGATTGTAGCCGCGCACCTCGATCAACAGCGACGTGGCGATCCGGTAACCGGCGTAGGCGTCGATCTGCGTGAAGTCCGCGGGCTGATAAACCGAGTAGGCCGCCGAGAGATACGGATCCGGCGCTTCCTGCGCCCCCTGCGCTCGGGCCTCGATCGCGAATCCGTCGAAACGGCTTGCGGGCGGCGCATGGTAACGAAGGGAGGTCGTCACCGCGAAGACCGGTCCGCGCCCCGAGATTCGTTGATCGGTGTCGAGATCTTGCGCTCGATAGAGGTTGACGACGCCCACGCTTGCCGTCAACCCGTGTTCCGAAGGCGTTTGCACGGAAAACGCGAGACCTTGAATCGACGCGCGCCCGATATTCTCCGGAATATAGAACGGCGGCGGCGAGACGATCAAGTTCGAACCGCTCGTCGTGAACCATCCGAGGCTAACGCTTCCCCAGAGCGTCGGCTCGTTGAGCGTTGCATCGCCGACGCGCGTTCGTTCCGCAACGAGGTTCGGATTGGAGTAGCCGGGGTAGTAGAGCTCCTCGGCGGTCGGTGCGCGAAATGCGGTAGCTGCGTTGAGGCGTAGCTGGAGCGTGCTGGTGAGCTGTGCGATGCCGCCGAGCGACGGCGAGTACGCGCCTCCCAAGCCGCCGTCACGCTCCGCGCGCAGCCCAGCATAAATCTGACTACCGTTGGCTCCGAACCATTGCGACTGCACGTAGGCCGCGGTCTGCGCGTAGGCGTCGAAAATCGGCGAGTTATCGGCGGCGAAAGGCGAGCCGCCGCCGGTCCCTTCGTCGACGCGCGCGATGCCGCGCATAAGATCGACGCCGTAGACCAGCCGCTGCGCGGCGTCGCCGACGACGTTTCGCAGGCTCGCCATCCAATGCTGATCGTCGAGCACCTGGGCGTACGGTGGGTTTGACGTTTCGCCCGGAGCCGGCGTCGGATAGTATGAGTTCGGACAGTTCGAGTCAACCGGCGTGTTGCACGTGTACGAAAGATCCTGTGACGAGTCGCCGAGCTCGAGCGTAGCCGTCGAGCGGGCACCGTGCGTCTGTGCTACGAGCCGCACGTTATGGGCGACGTTGCCCTGTTCGCTCGTCGGCGAGAAGTAGCCCAGCTCGCCGGGCGCGCCGGCGAGACCGTCGGTGAGATTTCCGGAGAGCGTGAGATCGACGGCGCCGATCGCATGCCCGTAGCGCGCGGAGAGGCCGGTCAATCCGGCTTGCGCATTTTCGCGATTCGGCGCATTTTCGACCGAGTAATCGTTGGTTGCATAGGTGCGTTGGAACGAAAGATATGGCGTTTGAAAGAGATACGTTTGCTCGGCGAACGATCCGGTCGAGATCGTCGCCGAGCTGCGAGCGCTCGCGGGCGCCGTGATGATATTGATGACGCCTCCGATGGAACCGGAGCCGTACAGCGTCGACCCACCGCCTTCGACGACCTCGATGCGGTCGATCCCGCTCACGGGGATCTGCTCGAGGTCGACGTCGTCGATCTGGCTGCCGGCTACCGGCAGGCCGTCCATCAGAACGAGCACTTGTTGCGACGAGCTGCCGCGAATGCCGACGCTCGTGCTGGCGCCGAAGGCGCCGTAACGCACGACGTCGACGCCGGGGACGGATTCGAGGGCGTCGGCCACCGTACGATTTCCGTTTTGCGCGATCTGCGCGGCGGTTACGACGTAGGTCGTGCGTGCGGTGCGTTGCGCGGATTCGGCGCCTCGATCGCTGGTGACGACGTGGGCGATTTGCGGGACGACCGTTGGGGTGGGGGACGGCAAGGGCATAGCCGCGACGAGCGCGGCAAGCAGCGGGAACATGGCAATCCTTTCCTTGGCGCGAGGTGGACCTGCTCGAGCGTCTTGCGCGCATCCTGACTCGCGTGCCTCGACGGGCTCAGCACGCATACAGTGGCGCGACCGTGCCGGCTTCACACCGGCTTCCCGCGCAAAACGTAGAATCGCCACTTGTGCAAATCCGAGCGGCGACCCTTTTCATTGCCCTGCTGGCCACCGCGTGTGCCTCAGGCTACGGTGCCCGCGCCGGCGGCGGCATCGTCACCCTGGTTCCGTCCTTCGCCGACGACGTCTACGCGCTCGGTGCCGGGCGGCAGCTGGCCGCCGTCTCCGCGTTTACCGACGATCCGCGGGCAGCGGCGCTGCCGCGCGTTGCCGATTCCTCCAATGTCGATGCCGAAGCGATCGTCGCGTTGCGCCCCAGCCTGGTGCTTGGCATTCCCTCGCAGGCGCGATTGGTGGAACCGCTGCGTCGCGCGCACCTCCACGTCGTGCTGCTCCCCGATGACGGCTACGACAGCATTTTCACGAATCTACATACGATCGGCGCGCTCGCGGGACGCGCCCCCGAAGCCGTCGCGCTCGTCGCCCGCCTGCAGGCGGAGACGGCGAAACTGCACGCGCGCACGCTTCGGTTCGCCTGGCATCCACGCGTATTTGTAGTCCTGGATAGCGCGCCGGTGTGGACGGCCGGTTCCGGTTCGTATATTTCTCAGCTCGTTACGATTGCGGGCGGCCGCAATGCTGCCGCGGATCTCGGCGCAGCCTACGCGCCATATAGCAGCGAGGCTCTGCTGGAAGACCGGCCCGACGTTTTGATCGCGGATCGCGCCACGCATCTTCAGGTGGTGCTCGATCGCGAGCCGTGGCGTAGCCTGCAGGCGGTTCGCCTCCATCGCGTCTATTCGGTCGACTCCGATCTCTTGGAGCGGCCCGGACCGCGCTATAACGATGCGGTCCGCTGGCTTCTGGATCGCTTGAGTCCGATTGCGTCCCGTCAGCCGAGGCACTCATAATGCAGCGCGCGATCCTCGTCGCAGTGGAGACCCGCGCTCTGCACGAGACAATCGATGCGGAGCTCGACGAGCTGGAGGCCCTCGCGAAGGCGGCCGGCGCCCGGATCCTCGAGCGTATCGTGCAGCGGCGCGATGCGGTGGATGCCGCGACGCTGGTCGGCAGCGGAAAGGCGAGCGAGATCGCGCAGCGGGCGCGCGACCAACGAGCCGACTTGCTCCTGGTTCTCAACGATCTGCGCCCGCGGCAACGAAGGAATCTCGAAAAGATCATTCCGCTGCCGATCGTGGATCGCACGATGCTGATTCTGGACGTTTTTGCGCGGCATGCGCGCAGCCGCGAGGGGAAGGTGCAGGTCGAGCTCGCGCAGCTGCGTTACCGTCAGTCGAATCTGATCGGGGCCGGCGCCGAACTCTCGCGCCTCGGCGGCGGCATCGGAACGCGCGGGCCCGGCGAGACCAAACTCGAAGTCGACCGGCGGCGGATCGCACAACGCATCTCCACGCTGAACGTTGCCTTGCGCAACATTCGGCGACAGCGCGCGCTTCGAAGGAGCGGACCGCAACGCGAACCGCTCGTTGCGTTGGTCGGATATACCAATGTCGGAAAGTCGTCGCTGCTCAACGCGCTGACCCACAGCGACGCGCTCGTCGCCGATCGTCCCTTTGCAACGCTCGATCCGACGATCCGGCGCGCCTACCTCGCCCCGGGTTCGTACGTTCGACTGGCCGATACGGTTGGGTTCATCACGGACCTTCCCAAGGAACTGGTGACGGCATTTCGCGCGACGCTCGAAGAGCTGCGCGAGGCCGATCTGCTGGTGCACGTGCTGGACGCTGGTAACGCCCAGTGGCCGGCGCAGCGGCGCGCGGTTGAAGCGATTCTAACGCAGTTGGAGCTCGACGGTGTGCCGGCACTTCTGGTCTTCAATAAGTGCGACCGCGCCGTGCCGGAGGCCATGGGTCAAACCGGCGCGCTTTACGTCAGCGCCAAGACTGGAGCGGGCCTCGATTCGCTGCGCGCCGCAATCCAGACGCGGATGGCAGCGATCAATGCTGCGGAGCGGGAGTGATCGCCGAGCGATCGCCGATCCACGAAAGCGGCGGAATCTCAAAGAACCGCGCCAGTTCGTTCAAGTGTGAGGCGTACGCGGCGCGCAGTTCGCTGAAGCGCTCCCAGGCTTCGTCGCGGTCTTGGAGTTCGTAACCGGCCGCGACGAGCCGTTCGCAGGCGTGATCGAACTCCGATCGTTCGATCCCCACCGATCTGTCGTTCGTTCCGGCTTGGAAATAGACCGACAGATCGCGCGTCGCGTGGCGGCCGACGTTATACATGATGCGAGCTTGCCCGTCTCGCATGCCCTCGACCGTCGTTATGAGCAGCGTGGCTGCGTCGAGCAGCGTGCCTAGCGTGCCGATCCACGACTGGTCGTCGTGGCTCGAGCGGAAAAAGGCTAGGACCGGATATGCCAGGTGACTCTCCATCACTTGTGCGGCCCAGCGCTGCGCCTCGATCATCAGTCGCGGCAGATCGTCGCGCGTCATCGAGTAGCCCGCAATCGCAAGCAGATTGACGCCGCTTGGCGGCGCACCGGCGCGCGCTGCAACCGTCACGACGAACGTCTCGCGTTGCTGAAACGATCCGAAGATTGCGAACAGATAGGCGGTAGTGATCGACAGCAGCGAAAGGCCGGAAAGACCCGCCAGGACCGACACTAGCCGAGGCCCGGCGGTTCGGCCGACGACGTCGCCAAAGCCGATCGTGAGCAACGACGTTCCGGCGAAGTAAAGGACCTCGCCGAACGATGCGTGAGACGGTATCAGTCCGCCGCGAATACCCCATACCAGTAACGCGAAGCCGAAGATCAACAGGGTGACCCAGAAGCCGAGCAGCGCGATCAGCATGAATGGCGCGAAGACCGCCATGAACTCTTCGCGCCGGTCGGAGTCCGCGGGATAGATGCGCCATCCTACCCTCGGCCACATCCGCCACATCCAGCGCCACAGGTAGAAACTGATGCGATAGCGCCGCCCCGTAGAGCGCGGCACGACGACGACCTGAAAGATGTCGCCGAGCGTTAGCACGACGAGGCCGAGGCCCGCCACCATGCTGAGGATGTTCAATATCATGTCGTGGGATCACGTTTCGTCGCAGCGGGGCGGCAAGCCGCCCGGAGTCGAATGGCGTTCGAGATGGCGGTGATCTTCATCACGGGGCCGGTCAGCTCGGGCAAGAGCGGGTTCGCCGTCCGTCTCGCGCTGGAGAGCGGCCGCGAGGTGACCTATATTGCGACCGCCGCAGGCGAACCCGAGGACGTTGAATGGCGGGCGCGCTTGACGCGGCACGTGCGCGACCGTCCGGCTTCGTGGCGCACCGTCGAAACCGCCGCAATGACGCACGAGGCCCAGCTCGCGCTCTTTCGCGAGGCGCCGGCGACCGCGTGCCTCCTCGTCGATGCGCTCGGCACGTGGTTGGCGGCGCGGATTGCGAGCCGCATCGATTTGCTGGAGATCGACTATAACGTCTTCGCGTCGCAGCTCGACGACGAGGCGGCCGATTTCGTCGACGCGATGCTCGCGTCGCGTTCCTCGGTCATTGCGGTCAGCGAACAGTTCGGCTGGGATGTCGTCCCGGTTGCGGCCTCGGCCCGCCTTTTCCGCGATGCGATGGGGCGGATGGTTCAGCGATTGGCCAAGCAGGCCGACAACGCGTACCTCGTCGTTGCCGGATACGCACTCGATTTACGGCGTATCGGCCAGCCGATCGACTGCGAGCCGGTCGATTAAGCCGGAGACGGAGCGGGTGACGCCGCCGCCGGCGGCCTAGCCGCGGCGCTGGGCGCCGTAGTCGCGGCCGGGCTTGGGGAGGCCGACGGGGTCGGGATCGTGGGTGGCTGCAACGTCGGCTGGCCCTGTGGGGTGATCAGCGGCACCAGGCGGATGTAGCCGATCGAAACGGTCGTGTCTTTGGTAATTGTCGTATCCGCGGTGGCCGTCCCGTAGCCGGCCGCTCGGGCGGTGACGGTCTGGTCGCCTGCGACGGTGCGGAGCGTGAAGGCTCCGTTGACGTCCGCTCGCGTGGTGTAGAGCGAGCCGACTGAGACCAGCGCGTTGGGAATCGGGCGATTGGTCATCGCGTCCAATACGCGTCCGGTAACGTGCCCGAAGTCTTGTACGCCTACGACATTTGGCGGCGGCGAGCATCCGTCGCCCAGAGCGAAGAGCAGGAGCATCCCCAAAACCGCATAGCGCATGAGAGCGAATGTACGTTTCCGGCTCTTAGCAAGCGGCCGACGGACGCGAAGGACAGGTATGGCCCGCGATTTGCAAAAACGTTCGTGAGCCATGAATCCGTACGGACCAGTCGCGATCTTCCTCTGCGTTGCGCTCGGGGCAGCCTTGTTCTTTAGCGTATTACCGGGCCTTCTGGGGCGCGCCAAGCCGAACGCGCACAAACGCGAAGCTTACGAATGCGGTGTCGAACCGACCTCGCCGGTCGCTGGGCGATTTCCGGTGCGCTTTTATTTGATCGCGATGCTGTTCGTCGTCTTCGACGTAGAAGCGGCGTCGTTTTATCCCTGGGCCGTGCAAATGCACGCGCTGCGCCTCTTCGGCCTGCTGGAGATGGTCGTGTTCATCGTGGTGCTCGCCATCGGCTATGCCTACGTGTGGAAGAAGGGCGGCTTCGTATGGCGGTAGGCACCGTGAATCCGGGGCAGTTCATGTTGGCGCGGCTCGATGACGTCGCGCGCTGGGCGCAAAGCTCGTCGGTGTGGCCGTTGACGATGGGACTCGCGTGCTGCGCCATTGAGATGATGACGGTAACGTCCTCGGAGTACGACATCGCGCGACTGGGGTCCGAAGTCTTTCGCAGCTCGCCCCGCCAAGCCGATCTCATGATCGTTTCCGGGCGCGTCGCGCAAAAGATGGGGCCGGTCGTCAAGCGCCTGTACGATCAGATGGC
>JBEKRW010000039.1:0-13927 GCA_049517595.1 Candidatus Cybelea sp.
CGCACCGTCGAAGACGGCGTGCATACCTACGACATTTATAAAGAAGGCACGTCGAGCGAGAAAGTCGGCACGAGCGAATTCGCCGATGCGGTGATCGCGCGTGCCGGCAAGAAACCCGAGCACCTCAAGCCTGTCGAATATGCGAAGGGGGTGCACATGGATCTCGCGATCCGCTCCGCAAAATCCGCCGCGAGCAAGGCGCGCGCCGGAGTCGATCTCTTTATCGACCGGCCCGACGGCAATCCCGACGCCATCGCTTCAGCGATGCAAGGCTTCGGCGTCGAAGGCACGCGCCTGACGACGATCAGCAATCGCGGCACGAAGGTTTGGCCGAACGGCAATCCCGACACGTATTGGAGCGATCATTGGTCCTGCCGGTTTGAATCCGACAGCGCACCGTTCACCGCCGATAGCGTCGTTGCATTGCTCGAGGCGGCCAACCGCGCCGGCTTCGACGTCATTAAGACCGAGGGGCTCTACACGTTCGACGGCGAGCGCGGCTACTCGCTCGCGCAGGGCGAGTAGGCACGGCGACAAGAATCGTCAGCCTGCTGCCGAGTGCGACTGAGATTCTGTTCGGCATCGGCGCGGGCAATGAGGTCGTCGGCGTTACGCACGAATGCGATTTTCCACCCGAGGCGCTCAAGCTGCCGAAGCTTACGTCGGCCTCGACGCCCGGCGGGACGCCAGCGGAGATCGACCGGCACGTGCGCACGGCGATGCATGCCGGGTCGAGCCTCTATCATCTCGACAGCGCGCTGCTCGCGCAACTCGAGCCCGACCTCATCGTGACGCAGGAGCTTTGCGCGGTGTGCGCGGTCTCATACGAAATCGTCGATTCCGCCGCTAAACGCCTGCGATCCGATCCGCGTGTGATTTCGCTCGAGCCGCTGTCCGTGCAGGACGTCTTTGCAAACATTATGCAGCTCGGCGAGCTCACCGGGCACTCGGCGGAGGCCCACAACCTCGTTGCACGGTTAGAGTCGCGCGTAGCGGCGTTACGCGCCAAGACCGCCGGCGCCGCGAAGCGCCCGCGCACGCTCGTGCTGGAGTGGACCGATCCGCCAATGAGCGCCGGCCATTGGATTCCCGAACTCGTCGAGCTGGCCGGGGGCACGCCGATCCTTGCCAATCCTGGCGCGAACTCGCGACGGCTGGAGTGGAGCGCGATCGCGCACGCCGAGCCGGAGGCCGTCGTGGTGGCGCCATGCGGCTTCGACCTCGCCAAAACGCGCCACGCGATCGAAGAGCTCAATGCAATCGAGAATTGGAGATCGCTTGCCGCGCCACGAGCGGGACGAGTCCTGGCCCTTGACGGCAACGCCTACCTGAGCCGTCCCGGGCCGCGCCTGGTCGATGCTGCTGAGATCATGGAGCGGTGGTATACTGGCGGCGCGGAGTACGCTGGGTGACCGCGCTTTCAGCGACGTGAGTCGTTGGGGTGAGGAAAGTCCGGGCTTCATAGGGCAGGGTGCAGGATAACGTCCTGTCGGGGCAACTCGAAGGAAAGTGCCACAGAAACATACCGCGTGGACTCTCCGGAGCCCACGCAAGGGTGAAATCGTGAGGTAAGAGCTCACGGAGCTGCGCGGTGACGCGCGCTCGGGTAAACCCCACCTGAAGCAAGATCGCTCGATTGTAGGGACGGCCCGTCCGAACGAGCCACATCGCACCGAGGCGCTCGGTAACGCGCGCCCCAGAGAGATGGTCATCACCCACTTGTGGGGACAGAATCCGGCTTACAGGCGCACTCCGCCCTTCGACAGGCTCAGGACAGGCCCGAAACCAGTGGGGCGCCCAGTGCGTCTTAGCGAATGATGGAAACCAAAGAGATGAACCAGCAGCAGCATTTTACACCCGACATGACCGTCGACGAGGCGTTCAGGCTCCATGCCGGAGCGCGGCGCGTTTTTGCGCGCTTCCATTTAGGCGGTTGCTCGAACTGCGCAATTAGCGAATCGCATACGATCGGCGCCATCAGCGATGATTATGGCATCCCACTGCCGATGCTCCTCGACAACCTCAACGCACTCTTCGACCAGCGTACGCTTTCGGTCGGCGACCGCGTCCGCATCCCCGACGAAATCCGCTCGAAGATCCCGCAGCTTGCCAACGTCGTCGAGATTGGCGAGATCACCGGAGCCGAAGGCGGGGCCTATACCGCGGACTTTGGCGACGTGCGCCTGCAAGGGCTGGCCGAGGACTTCATCGCCGTCGAGTCAGAGGTCCCGGCTACCTAGGGTTTTCTAAAGCGAATGCCTCGTAGTGAAGCCTTCGTCCATCCCATGCCAGTAGCCGACCTCCTCCTCGCCTAGCTTCCAGCAAAGATAGACTGGTTCGTCGCCCCGCATCGAGGGAAAATCGATCAAGCCAAGGTCGATGTCTTTGACGACGCAGCCGTACGATTCGATCCGGTAGATCAGCCGCCCGATCTCGTGTTTGAGTTCGGCGAAGCGCGGCGCGGGCAATGCGGAGCGCATGCCGGCGAGGCGAGGGCGACTTGCCGGTTTGGAGTGGTGGAGCGCCGGATCGGACTCCAGCAGTTTAATAGCCAGCTCTCGCCGCCGCCTCAGCAGCTCTTCAATCAGCGGCTCCAGCTTGCAAATGAGGGCGTTGGCGCGCTCGGGCGAAAAGAGCTTCATATGGGTTCCCTGCGCATCGTCTTCGTCACGGGGCTCTCCGGTGCCGGCCTGAGCCAGGCGATAAAATCGTTTGAAGATTTGGGCTTTTACTGCATCGAACACCTTCCTCCCGCCGTTCTCGAAAGCGCTGTGGCCGCGCTCGAGCAATCGGGAGTGAGGGACGTCGCGGTGGCGCTCGACGTTCGGGGTGACGTGCGACTCGGTGACGCCCGGGCGGCAATCGATCGCATCCGGGGCACGCACCTGGTGCAACTCCTCTTCCTCGACGCTGCCGACGACCTGCTCGTCCGCCGATTCAGTCAGACGCGGCGGCGCCATCCGTTTGCGCAGACGGGCTCCGTGCGAGAAGCCATCGACGCCGACCGGCGACTGCTCGCCCCGATGCGGGAACGCGCCGACGTGGTCATCGACACCACGAACCTGACCCACGGTTCGCTCAAAGAGCGAATCGCGGCAGCCTTTGTGGCGGACCGTCCGGTGCGCCTCGGCGTTACCTTCGTCGCGTTTGGCTTCAAGTTTGGTTTGCCGACGGATCTCGACCTACTCTTTGACGTGCGTTTCTTGCGCAATCCGAACTACGAAGAGGCGCTGGCCGATAAATCCGGTGAAGATCCCGCGGTTGCCGCGTTCATCGAGGAAGACGCTTCCCTCGCTCCCTTTCTTGCCAAGGTTACCGATTTGATCGAGTTTCTGCTGCCATGCTACCTTGCCGAAGGTAAGTCGCAGCTGACGATCGGCGTCGGCTGCACGGGCGGCCGCCACCGCTCGGTCTACGTTGCCGGCGAGCTCGCGCGGCGTTTCTCCGACGACCGGCGCGTCGAGGTTGCATTCGAAGCTCGCGATCTCGTGCGGGCCGCCTGATGCGCCAACGCTTTGCTCGATCGTTTGGGTGGCTCTTGCCCGGCGCCGGCGTGAAGCGCTGGATTCTGCTCGCCATTTTTGGAATCGTTCTGTTGCTCGACGCCGTCACGCGCTGGCTCATCGCGTTGGGCAGCGGAATTCAAGTTAACGAAATGCTCGACGGCATCGTCGTCGACTATTTTCCGCCGGCCTATCTGACCGGAATTCTGAGCATTGCCGGTATTGCGTTTCTCGCCGTAGGCATCACCATGTGGATGCGTGCCGTCGCGCGGATCGCTGGGAGCCGCCAACCTAAGGGCTTCCGCGACGCCTTGGCGGGCCGGCGGCTCCAACAGGGCTACAAGATCGTGGCGATCGGCGGCGGCACCGGCCTTTCCACGTTGCTGCGCGGCCTCAAGCGGCGCTCGAGCAATCTTACCGCCGTGGTCACCGTCAGCGACGACGGCGGATCCTCGGGGCGCCTGCAAAAGGAACTCGGCGTTCTGCCGCCGGGCGACGTTCGCAACTGCCTGGTCGCGCTCGCTGACGACGAGGCGATGGTTACCGACCTTTTCCGCTACCGGTTTACCGAAGGCGAAGGCCTGAGCGGGCACTCGTTCGGCAACCTTTTCTTGGCCGCAATGACCGGCATTACCGGAAACTTCGATCGCGCGATCAAGGAGTCGAGCCGCGTGCTCAACGTCGTGGGCCGCGTTTTGCCGGCGACGTTAGGAGTCGTGAGGCTTTGCGCCGAGCTCGACGACGGCACGATTCTCGAAGGCGAATCGAACATCTCCCTGGCAAAGCGGCCGATTAAGCGCATCTTCTTCGACCCACCGGCCGCGGCGCCGCTGGAGGAAGTGATCTCGGCGATTCGCGACGCGGACGCGATTGTATTGGGGCCCGGATCGCTCTTCACTTCCGTCGCGCCGAACTTCTTGGTAAGCAGCATCGCACGCGAAGTCGCCGACGCATCGGCGGTAAAGATGTACGTTTGCAACGTGATGACGCAACCCGGCGAGACCGACGGGATGACGGCGGCCGATCATCTCGAAGCCTTGATTGCCAACGCCGGCGAACGCGTCTGCGACTATGTGATCGTGAACGACGAACCGCCGTCGCGCTTGTTGTCGGCGTACGCACAAGAGGGCCAAGTGCCAGTCGTGCCCGATGCCGAGCGAATTGCCGCGATGGGGTTCCACCCCGTGTCGGCCGCCGTAATTGGCGAGACCGAGATGGTGCGGCACGACCCCGACCGCCTCGCTACGGTTGTTTTGGGCATCATCGACCGCACGGTCGCCGACCGGGCAACGCTGGTGAAGCCGGCAAGTGCCTATCGGCGCTCAACCGCCTTGGGATCGAGTTAGGGAAGCTTCCTAATGGGGCGGCGGGGTTGCCGAAGCGCTCAACGTCAGGTTGAGTGTGAACGGTTTCCCCGGCTCGATCGTCGTGGTTGACGACTGAGCCTGATACCCGGTAGCCTCGACCGCGTAATCCGCGATGCCGCTGGGAACCTTGTCGATCGAGAACCGGCCGGTTGCATCGCTCGTCGCCGTCAAGACAGTATCGACCGTTACGAGCGCGCCGCGGATCGGTGCGTTGGTGGTGGCATCCACGATCGTCCCAGACAGACTCGAAAAGCCGGCGGCCGGCGGCAACTCACCGTTATCGCATCCGGCAGTTCCCAAATAGAGCAACGCAACTACGATGGAGAGCCTAGCCGCCAACGAATTCATAGGTGATGGTGTTCGCCACGCTGAAGGCGGCGCTCCTATGGCAAGCACCGCGCCATCCTCCGGAACGTCAAAACTCGTCTATTGCGAATCGGCGTTAGACGCCATCGGCCACACGCCGCTGGTAAAGCTCAACAAAGTGGTCGACGGAGCCGCGTGCCTCGTGCTTGCCAAAGTTGAGTACGTTAATCCCGGAGGCAGCGTCAAAGATCGCCCCGCCGTCGCGATGCTGGACGCCGCCGAGCGCCAGGGACTGCTCAAACCGGGCGGCACGATCGTCGAACCGACGAGCGGCAATACCGGCACGGGCCTGGCAATGGCCGCCGCCATTCGCGGCTATCGCTGCATCTTGGTGATGCCCGACAAAATGTCGCGCGAGAAGGTCGACCTGTTACGCGCGTACGGGGCCGACGTCGTGCTAACGCCCACCAACGTCGCGCCGGATTCACCAGAATCGTATTACAGCGTCGCCAACCGCCTCGCGTCGGAGATACCCGGCGCGTTTCAGCCGAATCAATTCCACAATCATTTCAATCCCGACGCACACTATCATACGACCGGCCCGGAGATTTGGGAGCAGACCGGCGGCCAGATTACGCACTTCGTCGCGGGCATCGGAACCGGAGGAACGATCTCCGGCACGGCTCGCTTCTTGAAAGAAAAGAATCCGGCCATTCACGTGGTCGGAGCCGATCCCGAAGGGTCGATCTATTCCGGCGACATTCCCCGCTCGTACGCCGTCGAGGGCATCGGCATGAGCTACTTGCCGGAGACCGTAGACTTGCGCGTGATCGACGAGATGGTGCGCGTGTCGGATCGCGATTCGTTCTTGATGGCGCGACGGATCACGCGCGAGGAGGGCTTGCTCGTCGGCGGCTCTTCGGGAACCGCGGGTGTTGCGGCAGTCAGGCTCGCCAAAACGCTGGGACCCGACGCGATCGTCGTCGTCATCCTCCCCGATTCGGGCCGGGGTTACATGTCCAAGATCTTTAACGACGACTGGATGATCGCCAACGGCTTTCTGGCCGACGCAAAGCGGCGCGCGACCGTCGGCGACGTGCTGCGCAGCAAGACGCCGTTGCCGCCACTGCTTACCGTGCAGCAAGACGACACCGTGAAGACCGCGCTCGATCTGTTACGCCAGTACGAAATCTCGCAGCTTCCCGTGATGCAGGGCCGCGAACAGGTCGGAAGCGTCAACGACGTCGGCGTCATGCGCAGCGTCTTCGATCATGCGGACATCATCCACCAACCGGTCAGTGAGGTCATGGGCCGCGCGTTCCCGGCGCTCGAACAGTTCGAAGAGATCGAGCTTGCGTACAAACTTATGACGCTGGCCAATCCGGCGATCGTCGTAACCGACGACGGCGAACCGATCGGCGTGCTGACACGCCAAGATATCATTAGCTTCCTCTCCACCAGCTCCGGCGTCGTTCACAAGTGAAGTTTTCGACACGCGCGATTCACGTTGGCCAAGAGGCGGACCCGACGACCGGCGCAACGATCGTCCCGATCTATCAAACCTCGACGTATACGCAGGAAAAGGTCGGGCAGCACAAGGGCTTCGACTATAGCCGCACGATCAACCCGACGCGCCTAGCGCTGGAACGTCAGCTGGCTTCGCTCGAGGGGGCGCGATACGGCAGCGCGTTTTCCAGCGGCATGGCGGCGACCTCGGCGGTCATCAACCTTCTCTCGGCGGGAGACCACGTCGTCGTGGGCGACGACCTCTACGGCGGCACGTATCGGCTCTTCGAACGCGTTTTTGCCCGCTACGGCCTCAGCTTCACTTACGTCGACATGCGCGATCTCGATGCCGTCGCCGCGGCCATGCAGCCGAACACCAAACTCTTTTGGGTCGAAACGCCGAGCAATCCGCTGCTCAACGTCGTCGATATCGCGGCGGTTGCCTCGATGCGGCGCGCCGGTCAGATCGTTGCAGTCGACAACACCTTCGCGACGCCATACTTTCAGCAGCCGCTGGCACTAGGAGCGCAGATCGTCGTGCACTCGACGACCAAGTACATCGGTGGCCACAGCGACGTCGTCGGCGGCGTGGCCATCACCGACGACCCCGAACTCTACGATCGGATCAAGTTTGCGCAGAACGCGGCCGGCGGAGTTCCCGGGCCGCACGATGCGTGGCTGACGATGCGCGGCGCAAAGACGCTGGCGGTGCGCATGCGCGAGCACGCGCGCAACGCGCAAATGGTTGCCGAGTTCCTCGAATCACGCGACGACGTAGCGCGCGTCTACTATCCGGGCCTGCCGTCGCATCCGCAACACGAGCTCGCGCGTCGCCAGATGAGCGGTTTCGGCGGAATGCTTTCCTTCGTTTTGCAGGGCTCGGTCGAGCGCGCGCTCGACTTTGCAAGCCGGCTAACCTATTTCAGCCTTGCCGAGAGCCTCGGCGGCGTCGAATCACTCATCTCCCATCCGGCGCGTATGACGCACGGTTCCATTCCAAAGGAGGAGCGCGAGCGCCGCGGTATCACCGATGCGCTCTTGCGGCTCTCAGTCGGGATCGAAGACGTGGACGACTTAATCGGCGATCTTCGGCAAACGCTCGACGCTACGGCTGATAGAGTGGATACCGAACGGCCGTTACTTGCTTGAGTACTCGGCGCGCCTCTTCGTCGCTTCCGTCGCCCATCCGCGTCGTCTCCGCGAGCACGATTCCGCGCTGACCGTCGGCCCAGACGATGGCATACTCCTTTTTCGCATCGAATCCGCTGCCATAGGCGACTTCAACGAACGTCGCCGGCATGCCGTTGAGCAGCGTCATCGGCGTCTTGTTGCGAATAAGCGTACCGTCTTGCGCGCCGTGGGTCTGGCTTTCGAACTGCCCCTCCCACTGGGACGGGTCGGCGGTGTAGCCTTCCATAGAGAGCGTAATGGTCCGGGCATCTTCTTTGCCCGGATTGAGAACCCACAGGGCAATCGGTTGGAGGTCGTCGCCGAGCTGCGCTAACGGGACGTCCTCCCGTTTCACAAGAACGGCGCCGTCGGGCGCGGTATAGTTCATCGCCGCATCGGTATAGGTGTGCGGGTCGGGTGTCGGGGTCGGAGGCGGCGGGACCTGCGCGAGAACGCGCGCGCCACTCGCCACAGCCAACAGAAGAACGAAGAAAATTCCAAATCGTGTCATTCGTGATCCAAAACGGCGGCAAGCGCCGGAAGCGAAGTTTCGTACCGGTATCCGGTGTTGCGGTGATCGTCGTCAAATTCCTCGTGGTGCACCTCTAGACCGAGGCCACGAATGCGCTCGGTGACGACTCGCGCGCCGATGTCGAGGTTGTATTCGTCGCGCCGGCCGCAGTCGAGATATCGAAGCCGCAACCGCGCCAGCGCGTCGCGACCCTGGACGACGCGTTCCGCCGGGTCGAAAGCAAGCCAGCGAGAGAACGCGTCTTCGCGTAGCTCGCCGGTGCTCCGTTCAAACGGCAGCTCGAGGTCGTAGGCCGCAGCACTCCGCGGCGAGTAGGCGGCCGCGTAGGCCAACATCTCCATCGTCGTATAATCGGCGGCGCCGCGCTTGGGCTTGCGTTCGAATGCGCCGACGTATGCCGCGATGTCGAAATCGTGTGCTTCCAGCGTCCGGTGCACGGTTGCAAACGCCGGGATATGAGCGTACCGAAAGTACGAGTCGCCGCTATGTGAGGCGAACGCGGCAAAGACACCCGGATGTTCGAGCACGAGGTGCATCGCTCCGAATCCACCCGACGATTTGCCCAAGACCGCCCGCCCGGCTTCGGATGCAATCGTGCGATAGTTGGCGTCGACGTGGCCGACTATGTCGCGCACCGTGTACGTCGCGTAAGCCCCGTTGTGGATCGAGTCGACATATTGGGAGCCGCCCAATCGAGTAAATCCATCAACGAGCACCAGCACGACGGGCCGCATGCGTTTGACCGCGATGAGCCGGTCCGCCCATTGTACGACGTTGGTCTCCCATGGCCGCGATGAAAGCATCGCGGCAACATCGCCGGTGTACCCATGCAAAACAAAGAGCGCCGGATACCGGCGCGAACCGGCAGGATCGTACCCTGGTGGAAGGTAGACGCCCACGGGTCGCGTCGCCGGATCGCCAAGCGGATTACCCGCGAGGGCTTCGCTGTGCACGAAATCAACGTGCAGCGTTCCCTCCAAGCCCAGCAATCGCGAAAGCGCAGCGGCGTCGTGCATCTCGATTTCCTTCGGCGCACGAAGAGCCCGCGCCTAGCAGCGCGAAGCACACGCATCGTATGAAGCGCGCGATCGATCTGCGTGGTGCCGTTTCGATCAACGTCATTACGATGATCGGCATCGGGCCGCTGGTGACGATTCCACTCGTCATCGCCGCGCTGGGCGGTCCGCTCGCGCTGGTCGGCTGGATCGCCGGTGCCATTGTGGCCCTCTGCGACGGCATGGTGTGGGCCGAGCTTTCGTCGCAGTTTCCCGGATCGGGCGGAACCTACGTCTATCTTCGCAACGTCTTCGGCCCCGAGGGCCTCGGCAGAGGGCTCGCCTTCCTCTTCAACTGGCAGTTTCTGTTGTATGCTCCATGCCTCTTAGCCAGCGGCTATATCGGCTTCGCGAACTATGCAGCCTATTTGTATCCGCCGCTTACAAATGGGGTTCTCCACGACCTGGCGGCCATCGGAATCGGCGCAGTCACGATGATCTTGCTCTATCGTCGCACGTCGCAAGTATCCGCTTTGAGCGCCGTGCTCGCCGTAGCGGCGATTCTGACCGTGGCATTGGTCGCGCTCGCCGGACTTTCACACGCCGACTTCACGCGTGCATTTCACCTGAGTCAACCGGTTCGATTTGGCGCGGGCCTGTTCGCCGGCTTTTGCACGGCGCTCTACATTACGCTCTACGATTACGTAGGCTATGCCGATGTGGCTCTGCTCGGCGACGAGGTGATCCGGCCGCGGCGAACGATTCCGCTTTCGATCCTGCTTTCCGTGTTGCTCGTCGCGGTGCTCTACGTGCTTTTGCAAATTGGCGTGCTCGGCGTCGTGCCGTGGCAATCGCTGCTCGATTCGCACGGCCAACCGACCGCCCGGGCTCAATACGTTGGAGCGTTTGTTGTCGAGCACACCTGGGGCCGCGCCGCCGCGCTCGCAGTCACGCTGCTCGTTCTGGTGACCGCGTTCGCGTCGCTGTACGGGAATTTGCTAGGTTTCTCGCGCATCTCGTTTGCCGCTGCGCGTGACGGCGCGTTCTTGCCCGCGTTCGCGAAGCTTCACCCGCGAAAGGAAATTCCTCATGTGGCGCTTTTGGCTGTCGGCATACTCTCGCTGATTGCCAGCCTGTTTACGCTCGATCAAGTGATCGCGTTCTTGACCGCCGGCATCGTGCTGATTCAGGGCGTCGCGCAGGTCGTTGCGCTTTTCGTGTTGCGCGGGCGCAAGATCGCAGCGCCGTTTCGGATGCCGCTCTACCCGCTGCCCGCAATCCTAGCGCTCGCCGGATGGTTGCTGGCGTTCGCCTACACGGGCACCGCCGCGATCACGTTGGGCCTGGGCTGGCTGGCTGCCGGCGCGGTTGTTTTTCTCATCGCCGCGCGCAAAGAGCGCTGGTGGCCCTTCCTCGCACTGCTTCTGATCTCGTTCGTTCTGCCGGCCCCGGCGCTCGCTGCGACCTCGGTTCCGATTTGGCGCACCTGGAACACCTCGCGCGTGACCATGGAGCGAGGCTATCCGGTCTTCGCGGTCGACGGGAAACCGTTTTTCCTGTACGGCGCGGCTTTTTTCTACGAGCGCATCCCGCGCGAACTTTGGCGTGCGACGCTTCTCGCGTATAAAAACCTCGGCATCAACACAATCGATCTCTATCTCATCTGGAACTGGCATGAACCCTCGGAAGGCGTCGAGGACTTCACGGGTTCGTCCGATCCCCGCCGGGATCTCCTGGGCCTGTTGAAGCTGACGCACGAGCTTGGCTTTAAACTGATCCTTCGGCCCGGGCCCGTGATTCGCAACGAGTGGCGAAACGGCGGATACCCTGCGTGGCTGCTCGAGCGTCCGCAATATAACATGCCGCTGCACGACGTCCTCGAAGGGCGCTACCCGGCGACTGCCACGCTGCAAAATGCGCATGCCGATGCCGCCGGGGCAGAATGGCTCGCCAACGCACAGCATCTAGGTTCCGCCGGCCAATGGCTTAGCGACGTACTGCGGAGCGTCGAACCGTATTCGGGCGACGTCATCGCGATTGCGCTCGACGACGATCAAGGTGCCTACCTCGATAACGACACGTGGCCGGCACCGCACTGGCACGCGTACGTCGATTGGCTGCGCCGGACGGTCGCGTCCGTCGTCGGCCCGCACGTGCCGCTGTTTATCAATACCTACGAGATGAAGGTTCCCAGCGCTTCGCCGGCGTGGGCTTGGGGCAACTGGTATCAAAGCGACGCGTACCGCATCGGAGAGCACGATCTTTCGGACCTCGATTTTGCGACGGGCTTGTTGCATACCCAATCGCATGTTCCGGTGATGCAGTCCGAGTTTCAAGCCGGGTGGCTGCAGGGCGCCGACGAGGGCATGCCGCGACCGAGCGATCCAACGAATACGGCAATTGCGCTGGCCGAGCTGTTGCGCGACGGCGTTCACGGCATCGTCAACTTTCCGGTGCAAGACACGATCGATCCGCACGGCTGGGAAGCGCCGTGGGCGAACTGGTCGTACGCGTGGGACGCTGCGCTCACCGCTGATTTACTTGCTTCACCGCGTTACGCGCCCACGCGCACCATGGGAGATCTCGTGCGGCGCTATGGACCGCTGCTCGCGCAGACGCACATTGCAGCGGATGCGGCGATTATTTGGCCGCCGAGCATGTTCGTGCCGGGAAGTTTGAGCAACGCTGACTTCACCGCGTTCGCGGATGCGACGATCGCGATGCAGCGCGACTGCAATGCCCGCGGCATTACGTGCACGCTCGTCGACCTGCGTGCTCTTTCGGACGATAGCCCGCTTCTTCTGCCGGTCTTGCCTTCCGGTCCGGCGGTGGGACGGCTCGAGCCGTGGGCCGTATCGCGCCTTCAAGATTTGCGCCAAGCCCGCCGGCTGCTCGCCGATCCGTCGGCGGTTCCGGTCAGTGCCCGCGAGCGGCGGCCGCCCTGGACGACGCTGCTGCTCGCCGACTCGGGCGCTTACGCCTTTCTCGTGGCCGTCAATCAAGGCGCTGCGACGCGACGCGTTGGGCCTTTTGCGGTGTCGCTGCGCGGTCGCGCGCGAGTGATTGCGCCGTTTACCATAGCTGCGCGCAGCATGCGCGTGGTTCCGGTGGGCGTTTCGGTAGCGGCCGCATCGGGGGCACCGTTGCCACGGCTAGGAAGGCCGCCGCCGTTTCGGGATCTCGACGGCACGTCGATCAGTAACGCGCACCTGCGAGTTATTTTCGCTCCCTTCGCTGGTGCCAGAATCGCCGAGCTTGGGAACGGACAGGGAAATTCGGCAACGAGCATCGGGCTTCTGCGAGACGCGATCGATCCCGAGCCGCCCGCGTCGTCGCGCGACTACATCGCGCTTTACACGCACCCGATTTCAGCGGGAACCTTTAACCGCCCGTACTCGTGCAGCAGAAACGACGCCCTTACTACGGCACGGATCACGTGCTCGTACGACGCTCCCGACCTCCCGCAGGGCGGTGCGCTCTTTACGCGCACGCTGACGTTAGGGGGCGGCAGCGACGAGTTGATCGTTGATGAGGCGTTTACGCCGCACGACGGCCGCTCCACCGCGAGACTGGAGAGTATCTCCGGCTTCGCCTTCGTCGCGGGCGACGTGCTTCTGAGGGCATCCGGCGGAAATGCGCTTGGAATACTCCACGGCGGACAGTTAACCACGCTCTACTGGCGCCACGGTGACGTAGCGCGCCTGGATCTCCGGACGACCCGGGGCGCAGAGCTCGTGACCCTCGTCCTTACGCTCCGGTCGATCGAGGTGCGGCTTGGGGTTCGGGCCGTTCAAAACGCCGCCGAGGCTCAGCGACTGCTCGACGCGAATCAGCCGTAGCTTCCGGGGAAGTGGCGGAATGGCAGACGCAGCCGCCTCAAAAGCGGCCGAGGCAACTCATGTGGGTTCGACTCCCACCTTCCCCATGAGTTTTACGAGGAAAACACCACGTTCGACCCATGACTGTTGACCTGCTGTTGACGCAAGCTCTTTTCGTCGTACTGGAGTAAACGAGTCAGTAACCCTCCCGGCCATGCCGCGCAGCGACTCGACCCCAGAACCTAAGCCCAATGGCCCGACAGACATCGTCAAGGTACCAAAGCCGAGGCGGTCATTAAATCTTCTTCAGTCCTTCGAGGACATTATGCAGTGACTCGTCTACCGAATGTGCGCCGGGCAGAACGAGCCAAGCTGCGTCGCGCCTGCGGGGCCGTTGTGGTTCCCCGTCTAAGACACCATGACGACAATAGTATAGGGAGCTTCGCTATGAAGACGATCTTGGGTTCGACGTGCTACGCTCTAAGTGTTTGCGCAACCAGTGCATTGCTCGGGGGCTGTGGCGGCGGAAGCGGCACGCCGATGCGCCCATCGGCTGCCGGAATCACCGAAGAGCGAACGCACGTGCGTCCGGCGTACACCCTGTTCTACAGTTTCAAGGGCGGCGCGGGAGACGGCGCAAATCCGTGGGCGGGCCTGGTCAACGTCAAGGGCACGCTCTACGGCACGACCTACGACGGAGGGGCAAACGACAACGGAGCCGTCTTCTCGA
>JBEKRW010000040.1:0-13861 GCA_049517595.1 Candidatus Cybelea sp.
GACTGGAAGGTTGATCGAATGCGGGACCGTTACAAACGGCGCGTTTAGCTGCACGGCTTCAAACGTCTGCGCGTTCGGGTCACTCACGTTCACGACCGGCTGGGGCAACACGAGCTACCACTGCAGCGTAGCCCAGTATGGCAGCGGTACGACGTATGCCAACAGGGCGCTCAACTTTGGAATCGGTACGAAGGCAAGCGGCGTCGTCCCTATCGTTGCTTCCGCACCGTCAACCGTCGCTAACATCAACGTCTCTGTCGACGTGAACTGCACCGAATAACAATGAGTCTCTAACAGGAGCCGGGGACACTCGCAAACGCAAGTCGTCCCCGGCGGTTCTGCATAGCTGCGGCCTCGCTTTCGCGAAGCCGTACATAAGGACACAGGCGCAGCGGAGGGTGTTAGTGCTTCGTTACGCCAACCGCAGCCACGACGCACCCGCGACCGCTTATTTTGGCATCTAGGCTTATAAAGCTCAGTACGGTTAGCGATTCGGCGGCTATGAACTTCCAACTCTCATGCGCAAAAACGCCGTGCTCTACATCATTGTAGTTTGAGGTATTCCAAGTGAATAGCGCAAACTGATTGCCCGCCTCCAACTTCATTCTCTTTTGCGGCCTACAATGTTCGGAGCTACCCTCGCACCCGTTACCGGACAGGAGGAAAGTCACTGTGTACGTTGTGCCCCGTTTCGTTCTAAACGCGCTCGTTCGCATTCCGCCTGGAAAATAACCGTCCATATCGACGCTGCAGAGGCCGTCCATGTCCCAGAAACCTGTGCCGTTAAAGTCAATCTCGCCTTTGACAACCTCCCAGTCCGGCGCAAGCACCGAGCCTTTAGAGTAGTCAATAAAATTGCCCCCTGGGTTGACTGCCTGCGAGAAGTCACCGTCGGCCAGGATGCCCGAGCCGCCATAATACGTCGGGCAACAATCGGAGCCCGAGACGCAACCAGAACCGGAGGAGGCCATCCGAACGTGGCTCATCGCGTTCGTCGCCCCGATTGGCGGCTGCGATCCGCCGCACCCTGCCAGCATTGCCACGGCAACGCAACTCGTAAGCGCGTAACGGCCAAAACCTGAAACTCTCATCTCTCCCGCCTCCTGGAGCCTCAACGCTCCAACGCCGCGACGTTCGGCGTGGCCTCGCCTAGTCCCCGGCGCGGTAAATGCTACCGATCGAACAACCCAGCCCAGCGTATGCCTTGCATCCGAAAGGAAACTCCATGAATCCGAAGCCGACCGGCTTACTCGTCTGTATGCCGACTCGCGGAGCCGTCTCGATCGAGACAATGCTTTGCCTAAGGCACCACCTCGACGGCTACCCGTGCAAACTCCTCACCGCGATACGCAAGCCGGTAGAGATAGGACGTAATGCACTCGCAAAGGCGGCGCTTGAGTTTGACGCCGAGAGGCTACCATTCGCCCCGAAGTACTGTCTCTGGGTTGACGACGACGCTTGGTGGCCTGCAGGTCACGTTGCGAAAGCGGTAAGCATCCTCGAAACGCATTCAGAAGTCGATGCAGTGTCAGGAGTCTTTTGCGCCAGAAAAGCTTGGCACCCAGCGCATGGAATCCTGAAAGTACCGGCGGCGCCGACGTTGGACGAGTTCCCGGAGTCAGTTATCGCGGAGTTTCCCGACGAAGTTGAGCACCTTCACGCTGCCGACAGGTTTCGCTATCACCCCGAACGCTATGAGGACGGTGAGCTAGTACCGCTCCGAATCGGCGCACTGCATTGGAACCTCATGCGTAGGTCCTTGCTGGAAGCTGTCGGCAGCGACCCGTTCACTCCAATGGAAAAGCCGTTGGACTTCCCTTCGGGTTTGTACCCCGGCAAAGGGGACTTAATGCCCGAGGACTTCAGCTTCTACACCCGAGCCAATAACTCGGGAAGGCAAATCGTTATCGAGCGCAGTCTGCTCGTTGGTCACGTCGAGATAGGAAATGATCGAATGTACTTCCCCAACAGCGCACCGAGGTTCGCCAAGGGCCTCGCCGTGCCCCAAAGGATCGACACGACGGAGCTGAGCGGAATGCCTCGGCGGCACCATACGCTGGAGGGCGGTGAGGACGTTTGGAAAGACGGCCTTCGCGGAGCGTCAGCATGAAGCCGCTTATCCTCCTGCCGACTAGGTCCGCGGTGTCGATCGAGACGCTGCTCTGCATTAACGAACACCTCGACGGCTCGCGGTTGCTCATGGCGTACCGCCTGCCAGTAGTTGCGGCTAGGAACTTTTTGGCGAAACAGGCGCGAGCGAGTGAAGAACCGTTCGTCCTCTGGCTTGACGACGATACGTGGTTCACGCGGGAGCACGTCGATAACGCGATCGGTATTCTGGAAAATAACCCTAGCATTGACGCAGTGACTGCACTCGCGGCCAACCGGTGCGCCTATAGCGACTCGTCCGTGATCGCGAAAGCCGCATCTATCTCGCCAATGAGTCTGCAGCCCGGTGAACTCGCGACGGTTGACGCCTGCAGTTTCCAGTTCGTTATGATGCGCCGAAGCCTACTGGAAAGGCTCGGCGATAATCCGTTCAACCGGCTCCCCGGACGTATGTCGGACTTTAGTTTCTGTCACCGTGCGAGACAGATGGACGGCCGGATCGTCACCGAGCGTTCTATCATAACCGGTCACGTCGAAGTCGCGGACGGGTTGATCTATTTCCCGTATCAGGCTCCGATGATCGCCAACGGCCTCGGTAGACCAACACAGTACGCCACCGGAACGCCGCGGATGAGGCAGCGTACACGGAGCTACGACATGGTCTCTCGGTAGCCCCTGGGGAACGCCTAGTCCCTGTCGAACCGTTACGGCATCGAAAGGGGTAGCGTAATGATTGGTTTCCGTCGCGCTTTTGGAATCTGCGTGGCCACTGCCATGCTCACGGGGTGCAGTGGTATCGGGGCCGGTAATGGCGTCGTGCCGGCCGATGGTACGCCCGACCACCTTCCGGGTCAGCGCACCTTTCATTACACGGGCGGAGCGCAGGATTTCAAGGTGCCGGTCGGTGTGACTCACATCACGGTTGTTGCCCGCGGTGCGGCTGGAGGCGGCTACGGCAACTACGAAGGTCGCGATATTCAAGCCTTCGGTGGACGAGTGCGGGCGATCATCCCAGTTAGGTCTGGAGAAAAGTTAGTAGTCTTCGTCGGCGGCCAGGGATCGCGGTCGTTCGGTGGTTTCAACGGCGGTGGTAGCGGTGGGGGAGAACCTCCGTGCTGTGGGTACGGGGGCGGCGGCGCCTCTGACATACGACAACGCGGAGATACGCTCGCGAATCGTATTCTCGTCGCCGGTGGTGGCGGCGGCGCAGAAGCGTTTGGCTGGCCAGAATATGGCGGGCTCGGTGGCAAGGGCGGCGGCATTGACGGGGGCGCCGGAAGCAACGGTTACTCGGGCGGATCTTACGGCTCTTACTATGGCGGATACGGCGGTGGCGGCGGTACTCAAAATGGCGGTGGCGACGGCGGCGCACCCGGATACGGCTCGGGCGGCTACGGTGGAGACTCCGGCAGTTCGGGCAGCCTCGGTGCTGGCGGAAGCGGTGGGAAAGGCGGTGGCACAAGCAGCTACGTCGGCGGTGGCGGTGGTGGCGGCGGGGGCGGCTATTACGGTGGCGGAGGTGGTGGCGGCGGTGGTGGTTATGTCGGCGGCCCAGGCGGTGGCGGCGGCGGCGGATCGACGTACATCGAGCCGAGCGCATACAGCGCCCGGAGTTGGCAAGGTTGGAAGGATGCGACCGGCGACGGCCTCGTCGTCTTTAGTTGGTAGTCAAAGAATCTTGCACGCTCTTTTGCACTGCGTAATGATCAACTAAAGAAGGCTCCCGACTGACGGAAGCCCATCATTTAATCTCCGTCTTGTTCCTGAGTCCTTCGTTATTGCGATTCCGCCGACGACAGCGCCACAACTGCTGCGCCCCAAATGGCAACCAAGCCAAGAAGTTGCACGCGCTTTAGGCTAAGGCTTCGGAGATCTCCCGGACAGCCCGCTGCGCAGCTTTTCCAGCTTCAGCGAGACTCCATTTTGGAACGAACGTCAGCGGCGCTCGCGGCATCGTAATCGACATGAAGTAGCTTGTCCCAGACTTCAGGTTTGACTTTTTCGCTCGGGAAGCGCCCCTAAAGCTGGAGCCCATCAGCCGAATGACCTCCTTCCAGTGCTTGTGCTCCTTATCACTGATGCTGCCACCGGCCGGCTCGTACGACGGGTCCTCGAACAGGTAGTTGAAGTTGACGTCAGGCTTTTTACGTTTGTTCCAGTCGCAGCGAACTTCTGCGACGATAGCTGCCAAAATAGCGCGGAACTTCTTCCGATCACGCCTCCGGAGAGTGTCCTTTATCTCGGAGCGGGCTTTCAGAACCTCGTTAGTGTCGATCTTCGGAATGTTCACGGCAGAGACCAATGATTCTCTCTGCCGGACGAGATTTTCGCAAGTGCTCTCGGCATTTTCCAACGCGGTAAGGAGCGCCTGGCTGTCGCCACGCTTCGCGATAGCCCTGGTGAGGTTGGCTATATTCGTTTCCTGCTCGCCGATCGCGAGACTCAGAGCTTCGGTCGCAGACAAGCCGGTGAGGTTTGTAGCTGCTGTGTTATAGCGTTCGATTTGCGCAGTAAGGTCCGAAAGCTTGTAGCTCAATACCCTTTCTAAGAACAGCGAGACGACTTCGTCAACGTATTCCGAATCTAGAATGCCTTTGCAGGCCGGATCAGACTGGGCGGCTCCGTTCGTCTTTACGTAACCGCACATGTAATACCACTTCCCCGTATTCGTGTTGCGTTGGTGTGCTAAGTGCCAGCCGCAGACCGCGCACTTGCCGACGCCTCGGAGCGTATTTCCAGGATGACCGCCCTGAGGTCGAGTGCTCTCGTTTCGGGCCAAAATGCGCTGTACGAGGTCGAAGCTCTCCTGATCAACGATGGCCGGGAAGGCGTTATCGAATCGGATCACCTCTCCGTCGTTCTTTGCGTTGACCGGTGTCCGCGTAAGAGGGTGTTTCACTTTCTTTATACGCCCATAGACAGCGCGTCCGAGATAAGTCTCGTTGGAAAGAATCTTGCGAACCGTGCTTTCGTACCAGCGGACGCCTCGCGGAGCCGATACGCCCAGGCCGTTGAGCCAGCGAGTAATCCCAAGTAACGAATCTCCAGCAATATAGCGGCGGAACATTTCGCGAACGAGCTTTGCTTTAGGCTTATCGGGCACAGGGTTACGGACCGGTCTGCCGTTTCCAACCGAAAGCCATTCCTGCTTATAGCCGTAGCAGGTCGCCTGAGCGCCGGCGAGGCCCCCCTTCCGCGCCTTAGCTTTCTGTCCAGCCTTCATGTGGACTGTTGACATTTTTCGCTGGTGAATATCGACGGCGGATTGTATTGACTCGACTAGTTCACCACCCGGAGTAATAGCCTCGTCCATATCGCCAGAGGGATTCTGAATGTTGTCGATGGCCACGCCGGACTCGCGAAGCTGCGCCCTTATCGCTCCATCGGCTTGCGAGCGTCCAAACCGGCTCTGATCGCGCACCAGGATAAGGTCGAAGGGTCTTTCCTTCGCGCAAGCAGCTCGGATCATGCGCTGAAACTCCGGACGGTTGACGGTCTCAGATCCGCTCTTGCCAGGGTCTTGGTAAATCGCGACGACGGGCCAGCCGCGCTTCTCGCAGAACTCAGTGACCAGACGAATCTGATCGGGGATCGAGAGATCTCGCTTCGCCTGGCTAGCCGAGCTGACGCGGGCGTAGATCGCTACCCTTTTGGGTCTTTCCACACGATCAAAGTACGACAGGTACGCGTCCGTCGCCTTTTTATATGCACTCCTAAAGGCGTTCAGGCGGCCGACGAGATGCTGCGCATCGCCAACAACCTGCAACGGGGGTAGCAACCGCGAACTCGACAGCGGTGGAGTTAGCACTCCGCGATCGCGGCGATGGAAACTTTGAGCCCTGGTATGCGCGCCGGCAGTTTAGCGCCTTGCCGAGCTGGCGGATCGCTCGGAAACCATCGCACCCACTCCTCGTTCATACCGGCGAAGTCGTTCTCGTCGGCAAGCACGATGGTCGCACTGACGATGTTGTCCATCGAACTGCCGGCTGCTTCCAAGATAGCGGAAATATTTGTCAGGCACTGGCGAGTCTGCTCCTGAATCGTTGTTCCTAGGATCTGACCGGTTTCGGGGTCTGCGGGGCGGTACCGGAGACAAACACGAGTCCGGCCGCTTTGACGGCCTGGCTGTACGCTGCGGGCGGCTTAGCGGCATTGCTCGTGTAGATAATGTTGCGCATGCTCGAAACGTTGTATGCCGGGTGCCTACTTCCCGTTCGCTTCGTCGCATCGTCCGCCGTTCTTTTTGCAGTAACGCGCGGATGCTGCCCCGGTAACATTGGAGTGGTAGTCTCCACGCATGGATAACGTTACCGCGCGCCGTGCGGGCGAGATGCTCGAGTCCATCCTGCTCGCCCCAATGCTTCGCCCGCTGATTGCGGGTAACGGGATGCTCGGCAACTACGAGCTCGAGCTCGTGGCGCAAACGATAGCGCGGAGCGACGGCGCGGGATTTGCGGCCCTGATCGCCTCCCGCTTGGAGCGCGCTCGATGAGCGCCGGCGATCGCGACGAGCAGATCCGAAGCTTGCTGCCGATCGTGAAGAGACTTGCGCGACGGCTTAAACGGCTCGTGCCGAGCTTCGATCTCGACGATCTCGTCGGCGACGGATCGATCGGCTTGATCCGCGCCGTCGATTCCTTCGACCCCTACCGCGGGCCGCAGCTGGGCGACTACGCGCGTCGCCTCGTCGTCGGTGCGATGCTCAACGGGATCCGCCGCATGGATCCGGTCTCCGAGCGAGCGCGCCGGATCGTCCGCGACGGCGAAAACCAGCGATATGCAATCGCCGCTACGCTCGGTGCCGTTCCGACGCCAAACGAGATGGAGCAGCGCTGTCCCGGTTATCACCGTGCCGTTGCAGCGGCCTACCGCGGTCAGCCGCTCTCGCTGGATGCGCCGTTGCCGCTGGGAGAGTCTTTGGTGAACCACTGGGGCGACGACCCGGCGCGGATCGCGGAGCGCCGGTCCGAAAGCGCGCACATCGCGGAGCTCATTGCGGGCCTGCCCCCGCGCCAGCGCGAGGTCGTGCTGCTGCACTACTTTAATGGGAGTTCGTTGCGATCCGTAGGGAAGCGGCTGGCGATTTCGCCACAGCGCGCTTCGCAACTGCACTTGAGCGCGATTGCCAAACTTAAGCGGGAGTGCCGTGCTGCGCCGTATTGAACTCGACGAAACGCCGGCCGCGCTCTCGGCGCGCCTCGAGGCGGGGCGGTCCGAGGCCATCGTCCCGGCCGTTGCCGAGGCCGAACTCGAGACCGCGCTTCTGCCGCAGGACCATCCGCGTTGGGTAAAGGACGCGGTTGCCGTCTCGCAGCGAGCGCGGGAGCTTATCGGCAAACTGCGCCCAGTTATCGTCCACGTCCTTTCGTTTTGGGATCATCGAATCCGTTCGATTATGGTCGGTAATCGCTGCGTCGCGGTGGATCCGAGTGGTTGCTACCGAGTTTCTTAGGGTTTTCTGATTGAGGGGGAGCCACCGTCGAGGCGGAGCGCGAGTTTGCACTCGCGTGGTTTGCATGCGGAGCACTTAGCGCAGGTGGGCTGCGACCGCGATTGCGACCGTTGCAGCTCCGACGATGATGAAGTAGGTGAGGCCTTGCGCGAATATCAGGACGTCGTGAATCTCTTTACGCTGACGTTGCATCATGGGACCCTCCTCTGGGCCGTCAACGACATGCTCTCACACGTTCCTGAACGCCACCGTAAGGGCGCCTGTGAGTTGCATGAATTTTACGAGGCGTTGAAGAGATTCACTCCGGTCATTTGTGCGGGAATCGGAAGCCCCATGAGTTTTAGCACCGTCGGCGCGACGTCGCCCAGCTTGCCGTCGCCCGCTAAGCTCCCGTGCAAGCCGTTTGCAATAAGGATAAACGGGACCGGGTTGGTCGTGTGCGCCGTTAAAGGATTATTCTGCCCGTCGAGTTTCGTTTCGGCGTTGCCGTGATCGGCGGTGATGGCGAGCAGCCCGTTCGCGCGAAGCGTCGCCTCGACCAGACGCGACAAACATTCGTCGATAATTTCGACGGCCTCGATCGTCGGCTCCCACTTGCCCGTATGTCCGACCATGTCGGCATTGGCGTAGTTCATCACGATCGCATCGTACCGCCCGCTTTCGATTGCGTTGACGGCAGCGGCGGTGATCTCTCTGGCACGCATCGCCGGCGCGAGATCGTAGGTCGCCACCGAGCGGTCCGACGGAATCAGCTCGCGGTCTTCACGGTCGAAGCAATCCTCGCGGCCGCCGTTGAAGAAGTACGTGATGTGCGCGTACTTCTCGGTCTCGGCTAGCCGCAACTGGCGTAAGCCCGCTCGCGCCAGGACCTCGCCGAACGTCTCGTGTTGCGGGCGCGGGCCAAAGAGGACCGGATTGGTGTAGTTCTCGTCGTACTTCGTCATTGTGGCGAAGTACGGATTCCGATATGCCATGCAGGCGAACTCTTCGAAGCCGCCGTTGTAATAGAGCGCGGTTCCCGCATCGAAGGCCGTCGTCAACTGCCGCGCGCGATCGGGGCGAAAGTTGAAGAAGATGAAGGCATCGCCGTCTTCGATGGGGCGTGGCTCTCCGACGGTCGTCGGCAGCACGAACTCGTCATCCTCGCCCCGCGTGTAACCGTCGCGAACGGCGCGCAGCGCGTTGCCGGCGCGGAACTGTGCGCGGCCCTCCGCCAGCAGGTCGTACGCCAGCTTCGTACGCTCCCAACGCGCGTCGCGATCCATGGCGTAGTAGCGCCCCACGATGCTGGCGATCGCTCCGGCGCGATGAACCGCACGAAGTTTTTCCTCTAACCGTTCCACGTAGGTCGTCGCCGAACGCGGCGGCGTGTCGCGGCCGTCCAAAAAGCAGTGAACCGCAATCGGCACGCCGGCGGCGACGGCGGCATCGATGAGCGCAAAGAGATGGACGATCGAGCTGTGCACTTGCCCGTCGGAGAGCAGGCCCATCAAATGGAGCGTGCCGCCGGTAGCCGCCACATGCGCCAGCGCCTGCCGTAACGTTGGGTTTCTTGCAAACTCGCCCGAGGCGATCTCGGCGTCGATCAACGTTACGCCTTGCGGCACCACGCGTCCGCTGCCAAGGTTCATATGGCCGACTTCGCTGTTGCCCATCACGCCAGGTGGGAGACCAACAGCCTCGCCTGACGCTTGCAACATCGTATACGGATAGCGCTCGAAGAGCGCGCGCCAATGCGGCAGGATTGCGGCCGCGATCGCATTCCCGTGCGTCGTATCGCTGCATCCCCAGCCATCGAGCACGCACAAAACAACCGGCCGTCGTCCTTCGACCGCGCCGATGCTGAGCGCAGTCGAAGCGCTCAGGATGACACCGCTACGGCTCGTGCGATCAGCGTTGCGAAGCCGTCGGGATCCAGCGATGCGCCGCCAACCAAACCGCCGTTGATATCGGAGAGTTCCGCGTACGACGCAACGTTGGCCGCCGTCATGCTTCCGCCGTAGAGAATCGGCGTTGCGCACAAGCCGGGGAGGGCGCGGCGAATCGTCGCCATCACGCGATTGGCTTCGTCGGGCTCGCAGTTCTGGCCGGTGCCGATCGCCCAAATCGGTTCGTAGGCGATGGCGACCTTCGCGAGTTCGCCTGCGGGCAAGCCTTCGAATGCACCGCGCGTCTGCGACACGACGCGTTCGTCGGTCGCGCCGTCGCGTCGCTCGTCGAGCGTCTCGCCGACGCAGACGATCGGGACGAGGCCTTGCGCGAGCGCGGTCCGCACCTTTAAGTTGACCGTGCGATCGGTTTCGTCACAATAGGCGCGGCGCTCCGAATGCCCGAGAATCACGTGCGAGACGCCCAGCTCGCGCAGCATTGGCGCGCTGATTTCGCCGGTGAAGGCGCCTTTGAGCTCCCAATGCATCGTTTGCGCTCCCAAGCGCACGCGCGTCCCCGCCAATCGCCCGCCGGCCAACGGCAATGAAGTAAACGGTGGGGCGACGACGATCTCGATTTGTTCGCTAAGCGCTTCGATGCGCGGCAGAAACGCATCGAAGAACGCGGCGGTCTCGGCCGCGGTCTTGTGCATCTTCCAGTTGCCGGCAACTACTCTCCTAACGTTCAAGTGCGGCGACTCCGGGAAGTTGCTTTCCCTCCAGAAACTCCAGCGTCGCCCCACCGCCCGTGGAAACGTAGGTCATTTTCGCGGCGAAGCCCAGCATGTGCGCGGCAGCCGCGGCGTCGCCGCCGCCGACGACGCTCGTCGCTCCGGTCTGCGTCGCGCGCGCGATCGCATCGCCGACTACTTGCGTTCCGTGCCGGTACGCCGGTTTTTCGTACACGCCCATCGGACCGTTGAAAACGATCGTTTTGGCGGCTTCGATCGCGCGCGCATACGCCTGCGCGCTTTCCGGCCCGATGTCGAGAATCATCGCGTTGCCGACGGCGTCGATCGGAACGACGTGAGCCCGGTCTTGCGCGTCCAGCGAGGGTGCAACGACCGCGTCGCTGGGCAGATGCAGAGTGACGCCGCGTGCCTCGATCGCCGCCAGGATACGGCCTGCCGGCTCGAGGTCGTTGTCGCGCAGCGAGTTGCCGACGTTGAAGCCCGACGCCGCGAGCAGCGTGTTCGCCATCCCGCCTCCGATGCAAAACGCGTCGACCAACTCACTTAAGCGTTCCAGCATGCCGATCTTGTCCTTGATCTTTGCGCCGCCGATGACGCAGACGAAGGGTTTGGCGGGGCGATCGGTCAGGCGCGAGAGCGCCGACAGCTCGGCTTGCATCAGCAGGCCCGCCGCGCTCGGAAGCAGGCGCGCGATGCCTTCCGTTGACGCATGTGCGCGATGCGCCGTCGCAAAGGCGTCGTTGACGTACAGATCGCCCAGTTTGGCTAGCTGCTGGGCAAACGCGGGGTCGTTGCGTTCTTCGCCTGCGTGGAAGCGGACGTTTTCGAGCAAGAGCACGTCGCCGTCGTGCAGCGCAGTCACCGCACCCTCGGCCACGTCGCCGACGCTATCGGGGGCAAAGGCGACGGGAATGCCGAGGCGATCCGACAGCGCCTTTGCAACGGGCCGGAGCGAGAGCGCTGGATCCGGTGTGCCGTCGGGGCGGCCGAGGTGCGAGAGCACGATGGTTCTCGCTCCGTGCTCGTGCAGCCAACGCAGCGTCGGGAGCGCCGCATCGATGCGCGCATAATCCGCAATCCCACCACCCGCTAAAAGGGGTACGTTCAAATCCTCGCGCACCAAGACGCGCCTGCCGCGAACGTCGCAGTCTTGCAGGCGTCGGAAGGCCACTACGCCACGGCTGGGATCGTCGACCCAACTAAGGCCGTCAGCTCCGCAAGACGGCACGAATAGCCCCACTCGTTGTCGTACCAAGCGGCGATTTGGATGAGATCGCCGTTGGCGTTGCTGAGGCGAGCGTCGATGATCGAGCTGTTCGGGTTCTTCTTAAAATCGCTCGAGACGAGCTCTTCTTCGGTATAGGCGACGTACTTGCTCATCTCGCCTTCGGCGGCGCGGCGCAGCAGCGCGTTGAGCTGATCCTTCGTCGTAGGGCGCTTCGTTTGCGCGACGAGGTAGATCATCGACACCGTCGGCGTCGGCACCCGAAGCGAGAAGCCGTCGAAGGTGCCCTCGACTTCCGGAATCGTCAGGTACAGCGCTTTGGCCGCGCCCGTCGAGGTTGGAATGATGTTGGTCGCGGCGTTGCGCCCGCGGCGAAGATCCTTATGCGGGCCGTCGAGCACGACCTGATCGTTGGTGTAGGAATGGATCGTCGTCATGAAACCTTTGACCCAGCCCAGCTCGTCAACGATGGGCTTCACGGCGGTGGCCAAGCAGTTCGTCGTGCACGACGCGTTGGAAATGACGTTGTGCCGTTGCGGATCGTAGCTGCGATCGTTCACGCCTAGCACGATCGTAATGTCTTCGCCCTTTGCCGGGGCGGAGATGAGGACTTTCTTTGCGCCGCCGCTATCGATATGCGCGCGAGCTTTGGCGGCATCGGTGAAGAGGCCGGTGGACTCGATCACGATGTCGACGCCCAGGTCGCGCCACGGCAGCTTGGCTGGGTCGCGCTCGGCAAAGACGCGAAGCGTCTGGCGGTCGATGGAGATCGTTCCGTCGCCGGCGCTCACGCTGCCGTTGTAGATGCCGTAGTTGCTGTCGTATTTGAAGAGGTGGGCGCACTCCTTTGCGTCGGCGAGGTCGTTTACGGCAGCGATCTCGATTTCCGGATGGCGCTCCACGATCGCTTTGGTGAAGTTCCGGCCGATACGGCCGAAGCCGTTGATTCCAATGCGCATGAGCCGCGTTTACCGGGCCGCTTTCGCGCTCCCCTGCACGCCGCGCAGGCCGTCGGCCAACTTGGTCAACACGCCCAGCCGGCTGCTGACCGTCGGCTTGCCGATGGGAGGATTGCAGCGGCGTCCCATCTCTGCAAGCGATTCGTCGGGATGGCGCAGACGAAGTTCGGCGACTTCGCGCAGTGGCGGCGAGAGCCGCGACAAACCGTAGGCGCTTTGCAAAAACTCGATCACGTGGCGTTGCTGGGCACCCGCCTGGGCGCTGCGCTGCAGGTTGGCCGCCTCGGTATTCACCAGGCGGTGAATTCGGTTCTTGGTCTCGCGCAAGGCGCGCACGTCCTCGAGCCGCAGAACCGCTGCGAAGGCGCCGATGCGCGTCAGCAGTTCCGCGATCGCGTCGAAATCCTTGAGATAGAGCACCGTGCGCCCTTTTCGAGAGGTTTCTTTTACGGCGACGCCGTTGCTGCGCAACATCCAGGTCAACCGCTGCGCGATGCTTTCGTCGCGGACGACGAACTCGAGATGGTAGCCGCGCACACCCGCCGCCAGCGAGCCGCACGCCAGAAAAGCGGCGCGCACTTCGATCAAACGATCGCACTTGTGCACCGGTTTGGGCGGCATCGCGCACAGCCGTTGCGGCAGTTTGACCGCGAAGGTCGGTAACCGTTGCAGCCGCGTGGGGGCGCGCGATTCGATCGGATGAAGCTTACGCTCCTCCAGCAGCGACCAGAAAAGGCGTGCGACGGCGTTGCGGTGGGTGACGAACTCGCCGTCGTTACCGCCGTACACGCAAAGGCCGGCGAGCAGGGAATCGCGGCAGTGGCGTTCGTCGGGAAGCTCGCGCGCGAGGGCGTCCTTGGTGTCGGCAGAGATCACAGCCACTCCGCCTCGTCGCGGCGCGAGTCGAGAATCTCGTAGAGGTCGGCCGGCTTCAGGCTCGGCGTGATTCGCAACGGAACCTCGCGCACGCGGACCGTCACGAACCTGGTCGCGTAGTGGATCTCGAGAACGTCCCCGGGCTTCACCTGATAGCCGGGTTTGAGCGGTTTCCCGTCCCGGGTGATGCGGCCGTGCTCCAGAGCTTCGTGCGCCTCGCTACGCCGCTTTGCCAGGCGCGACACCTTCATGAACTTATCCAACCGCACGTGGGGATAGTTTGCCACCCTCCCTTCGACGCAGCCTGCCCTGAGCGAAGTAATGTCATCCTGAGCGGAGTCGAAGGACGAAGGGCTCAGGGTGGCATCGTTGACAGTATCGCGATATATCGTTTAGTATTGCAATATGCATAGATGGGGCGCCCGCCGGCACGGAATGCGGCGCTTAAAGCGTGGAATCCTCAAGTTTGCCCTGCTCAAACTGCTCAGCGAGATGCCGCGGCACGGCTACGACCTGACTCGCGAGATCCGGGAGAAGGGTTGGGCCGGCGGTGCGGGCTCCGTCTACCCGGTGCTCGCGGCGCTTGAGGCCGCCGGCTTCATCGCCGGACGAGACGAGGA
>JBEKRW010000041.1:0-14484 GCA_049517595.1 Candidatus Cybelea sp.
TCGGTCCATATTCCGCCCGTCACCACGTCGAGGCGCGAGTAGCCGTAGTCTCCTTCGCGAATGCCTTTCTCGACGACTGCGGCCTGGATGTAAAACTGCATCCAAGGCGAGATGGTCGTGCCGATGACCGCGATGACCATCAGCACGTAGGCCTTCGACGCCTGAATATGCGGAACGAGGCTCTGATGCAAGACGTCGTGCCAATCGGGGTGGACGACGAAAGCGCTGACGATATATGCGACGTACACGAAGCAGAAAAAGAAGAAGACGCGCTCGAGTAGCTTCGCGCTTCCGCGCGTCACGGTGAGGAAAACGAAGATCGCTGCGGCGGCGACCAAGGCGATCTTGAAGGCCTCCAGGTTGGGGATGTGCAGATAACCGCCGAAGATCGGTGCCGACGACGCGACGCCGGCGAACTCCGTGGCGGTGTTGCCGATGTCGCCCAAAACGAAGAGCAGAAGGCACCAAAAGGTTACCTTTACGCCGAAGTTCTCGCGAATGAGGTCGGCCAAACCTTTGCCCGTAACGGCGCCCATTCGCGCGCACATCTCTTGAACCACGACGAGCGCGACGGTTATCGGCACGAGCAGCCACAGCATCGAGTAGCCAAACTGCGCGCCTGCCTGCGAGTATGTCAAGATTCCGCCGACGTCGTTGTCGGCATTGGCCGTGATGATGCCCGGCCCCACGATCGAAAGGAACATGAGGACGGAACGAAAGACGTTCGGCCGCGCGAAACGGGTGGGGGTGCCCGATTCGGTGCTCATAAGCCGATCTTCTGGTCGACGATAAGGGCGGTCCGTAGATCGCGTCGACGGGTGTCACGGCCCATCTTCCAGTCGTCTCGAAGCGACCGTAGCCGCCGACTGCGAGAAGCTTGGCGCTAAAGTGATGCGCCAAGCTCAGGACGACTTGCGGCGAGCGCGTGTCGACAACATCGAGCGGCTGGCCGGGATCGGCGTCGCGATTGAGATAATCTTCGATGCCGTCGAAAGCGAAGTCATCATGGGGAAGATGCCAGGCCACGTAAAGGCCGAGCTGGCGGTCGTGCCCGATCGTCCCGAACCCATTTTTCTGTAAGAGGAAGAAGCCGTCGACGAAGCCCACTTGGGACGCATTCGCCTCGGTTTCGGGTATGAGCTGCCGCCAGTCGCCGTAGCTTGCGTGCATCTCCAGATACTTACTGTTGTGATCGTACTTGAAGTGAAAGCCGGCCCGGTTGGCGCCGGTGACGCTGTTGTCGACGAGCTGGTAGTTTGACTTCAGCCATACTCCCGGCCAGGACCACGCCACGCTCCAGATGTTCTCGGGGATGCCGTACGGCAAGATAATCGTTGCGTAGGTCGGGTCGAAACGGTGATATTCCAGCGTGGCGAGGTCGCCGCCGATATGACGCGCGAGGCTAAAGTGCTCGTAGTTCCCAAAGTGCGACGTGCCCGGCTCGGTAACCAAACCGGCGCCGTACCACGCGCGCCCGAGCTCCGCCAGCGCGTCCCAGCCTTTAAGAGGATGAAAGAAGGCGCGGGCGCCCGAGATGGTTTGCTCCTGATTTGCCAACTCGCTCGTGAAGAGGCGTCCCTGGGTGCCGTAATGGATCTCCTGATCGACGCCGTAGAAGGTCGTGGTGGAGATCGGGTCGCCGGTCGTCCAGAGATGCGCGACTTGAACGGAGAAGCGTCCGTAATCTCCGCGATCTAAGACGAGTGAGCCCATCGTCAAACGGACGTTCGTATCCGGAAGTGCCGGCAGCAGCGCGTCGGTCAACTCCAGCGAGAGGCCGTTCCGGCTCCAGTATCCGTCGGCCCCGAGCAAAGGCAACGACGAGGGAGCTGCCGTCCAGTCTTTGATCGACGGCATTCCCGGACCGAGTGTCTCTGCGGTTTGCGCGCCCAGACTCGGAACGGCATCGGTTAGCGGCGGGGGTGCAAAGACGAAACGGTCGCTTTGCATCAAATCGAAATAGCCGCCCCGGACCTTCCAGCTGGAGTCCGCCGCGCCAACCGATGCGCCCAGTAAACTCGCGCTCGCGACGCTCGCATCGTCTTGGCCGGCATGGGTCGGAAAGAGAATCGCATACGGAACGGTTCGTGCGAGGCCGTGATCGTTCAGATTGGGGATCAGTGGTTCGCCCCAATAGAGGGCGTTGGTCGTGCTGCCGGTCAGGCCGCCGAGCCCGAACGTTGCGCCGAGATCTACGCCGGAAAAGTGATAAGTGCCGGAAACCTCGTATTGCGCGATGCCCGCGACCCCCGGCGTGACGGGCGCGCCGGTGAACCAGTCGTACGGCGACATCGGCGAGATCGGTGAGCCGTTTGCAAACTCCGTCCCCTCCGGCGGAGTAATTCCGGGACCGCCGGTCGCCTGGTCGATGAAGACGTTGGAGCCACTGGCCTTTAAATCGAAACGCGGAGCCGGCGCCGGTGACGGCGACGGCGACGGCGTCGCTACCGTCCCGATGGGGAGCGTCGCCAGCAGAAAAAGAACGAGCACGGCAAGCCTTTGAGCCGGCTAACCGACGAGCGAACGCCAGTAGCTGAAGTTATAGGCGGGACTGCTGCCTTGGTTTGCCCGCAACGTATCGTCGTGGAACGCGGCCTTATTGCGCCCGATCCTATCGTTTATGAAATCGAGCAGAAATGCCAGAACTCTTTTCATGACACATACCCTCCTACTGTGTTATGGTCTGCCGCGCCGATCGAACGACGTAGCAGTAAATAAGCGGCTCATCGCGAGCCGGCAATGATCGCCTACTCGGTCCGTCGTCCATGGCCGGACATCACCCCCTTTCCGTTGCCAAACAAAAAAACCGTCGTTGCTCCTCGCAGGCCGACAGTTTGAAGAAATCCGCGTGGCATTGGCCACTCATTCTCCCTCACTGTCGAGCTTTAGCACTGCACGACATGAGGTCGCCCCCTTGTCATCCTGAGCGGAGTCGAAGGACCAGCCGCATTAGATTCCGCCTTGATTCGGCGGGATCTGGTCCACCCGTTGGGGTCTCTCGACCTTTCTGGGCAGCGGCATATCTTCGTGCAGACGCCTCACCTAACGAAGGAATCCTCACCTAGGATACTCGTGTTCGCCGCATTGTCAACCCCGAACGGACGCGGGCGACCCGTGCGCGAATCTAGCAGGCGTGGCTGCCATTCGCGAGCTCGATGCGGTAACGATCGGTCAGATTGCCGCCGGAGAGATTATCGAACGCCCGGCCTCGATCGTCAAAGAGCTCGTGGAAAACGCGGTTGACGCGGGCGCGACTCGCATCGCCGTCAACGTCGAACGAGGCGGGCTCGATCTCGTCGAAGTCGTCGACGACGGAACGGGCATTCCGAGTCAAGACTTGGCGTTGGCAATCCGGCGTCATGCGACCAGCAAGCTCAGCGCTGCGGCCGAGTTGGAATCCATCGCGACGCTGGGCTTCCGCGGCGAAGGTTTGGCGTCGATTGCCGCCGTTTGCGAACTGGAGATCGTTTCGCGCGAACGCAGCCTCCCGATCGGCGCGCGCGTCAACGCGCATGCCGAGGAAGTGCGCCCCATGGAGCCGGCGGCAGCGCCGGCCGGCACGCGGGTGCGGGTACGCTCCCTCTTTGAAAGGCTTCCGGTCCGACGTGAGTATCTTCGCGCGCCGAGCGCGGAGTTCAATCGCATCTCGTCGTGGCTGTCGAGCTTTGCCCTCGCCTATCCGCAGATCGCTTTCACGCTGCGGCACGACGGCAAAGACGTTTGGGTTATGCCGCCGAGCGAGCAAGAACGCGAGCGCCTCGCCATGGTCTTCGGAGCGCAAGCAGCGAAGGCGTTGCTACCGCTCGATGGCGCGGCGGGCCGGATGCTCGACGGCACGCTGCGCGGCTTCATCAGCGAACCGGGACGCGACCGCCCCGATCGAAGAATGCAGTTGCTCTTCGTCAACGGGCGGCTCGTGCGTGGTGTGCCGCTAGCCGGCGCCTGGACGAGCGGTTATTCCACGTTTACCATGATGGGGCGCCACCCGTTTGGCGTGCTGTTTTTAGATTTGCCGCCGCATCACGTTGATTCTAACGTGCATCCGACGAAGTACGACGTGCGCCTACGCTATGCTTCGCAAGTCTTCGATGCCGTGCGCGCAAGCATATCCGCAACGCTCAAAACGCATGCCCGAGTCCGCTTTGCCGAACAGACCGGCGGCACATCGGGTGCGAATATATCCGCGGGCGCGGCGGCCCCGGCCATCTCGCTCTTCGGCCCAGCGCTCGACGACAACAGCGACGCGCGACCCGATCGCCTTCGCATTCTCGCGCAGCTCCATCGCACGTTCATCCTCGCAAGCGATGGCGACGCGCTGCTGCTGGTCGATCAACACGCGGCGCACGAACGCATCGCGTACGAAGCGATCGTCGCTGCTGCCGCACGGCAGACTCCCAGCGAGCCGCTGCTGGTGCCGCAGGTCATCGAACTCGATGCGGCGCGCAGCGCGGAACTCGATCGTCTCCTCGAAACATTGCGCGAGGGCGGCCTGGAAATCGAGGCCTTTGGCGAGCGAATCTATCGCATCGTCGCGACGCCCGCGGGTTACGCGTCGCGCAGCTTCGATCTGAACGGCATGCTCGACGATCTCAGTGAGGATCCCAAGCAACGCGACGTTCGGGAGCGCGTTTGGGCAACGCTGGCGTGCCATAGCGTGACGGTTGCCGGCGAACCGCTCGCGCCGCAGGAGATGTCCACGCTCGTCGAGCGTTTACAGCGCTGTGCGAATCCCATGCATTGCCCGCACGGCCGGCCGACGATGGTGCGCTTGAGGCCTGACGAGATTGCGCGCATGTTCAAGCGTGTCTGAGGGCGTCCTGATTCTAGCCGGCGCGACGGCGAGTGGAAAGACCGAGCTCGCGCTCGAGCTGGCGGTCGCCTACGATGCGGAGATCGTCGGCGCGGATTCTCGACAGATCTATAGCGGGATGCCGATCGGCACCGCCGCGCCCACACCGGAGCAGATCGCGCGTGCACCGCACCATCTCGTCGGGTTTCTCGATCCCGCACAACGCTACTCGGCCGGTCGCTACGCAAGCGATGCGGTGGCGGCGATTCGCGATATTATCAAGCGCGGAAAGCGCGCGATCGTTGTGGGAGGCACCGGCTTTTATATTCGCGCGCTGCTCGGAGGCATCGACCTCGCGCCGCAGTACGACGAGGCGCTGCGCGAGCGGCTAGCGCGCGAAGCGCGGGTTCACCCCGCAGAGTTTCTCTATCAGTGGCTTACGACACGCGACGCAACGCGCGCGCGGGCGCTGCATTCCGGCGACAGCTATCGAGTTCTCCGCGCACTCGAGGTCGCGCTGGCACAACGCACGCTGCCTTCTCTCGCAGAACAGGCACGTACGCTCCGCGGCGAAGGACTTGGGTGGCTCCTCGTCTTTCTCGATGTGCCACAGATCGAGATCGATCGGCGCATCGGGGCGCGGACGGAGCGAATGTTGGCCACGGGATTGCTCGACGAGGCCGAGCGTATCGGTGAATCTGCCGTGGCCGCCAATGCGGTGGGTTACCCGCAGGCGCTGGCCCATCTGCGCGGCTGGAGTACGATTCCCGAGCTGCGCGCATCGCTCGAGCGAGCCACCAGGCGCTACGCCCGGCGCCAACGCGCGTGGTTTCGCGCCGAGCCCGACACGCGCTGGTGTGCGCCCGAAGCACTGCACGAGATGGTACGGGAAAAGCTTGGATGGTCTCCGAAGCGCGATTAAGGTGAAAATAACGAAGATGCACGGCGCGCGAAACGATTTCGTAATTGTCGACCGGCGGCGCGACGGGCGCGTCGACCTGGGGCGCTTCGCGACGTGGGCTTGCAATCGCCGCGCCGGCATCGGCGCCGACGGCGTGATTGCGATCGAATCGTCCAGAGCCGCCGGCGCGCGGATGCGAACGATCAATGCCGACGGAAGCGAAGCGGAGATGTGCGGCAACGGCGTTCGCTGCGCGGCGCGCTGGCTCGACGAAGCGGGAGAAGGAGCGAACGTCACGTTCGAAACCGAGGCGGGCCCGATTTCCACCGAAATCGTTTCTCGTGGACATGAATACGCGGTTCGCGTCGCGATGGGCCGTCCGGCACTTACGCCGTTGCCCGACGGATGGTTCGTCGATCTTGGGAATCCGCACGTCGTGCTCTTCCGCCCGAGCATTGACGACGTCGACCTCGAAAGCGCGGCCGAAGCACTCCAGACGGATTCGCGATTCTCAAGCGGCACCAACGTGCACGTCGTGCAGTTACAAGGCCGCCAAGCGATGCGCGTCGCGCACTGGGAGCGTGGGGTTGGCCTGACGATGGCGTGCGGCACCGGCGCCGTTGCCTGCGCTGCCGTGGCAATAGCGAACGAAGCGGTCAATTCGCCGGTTGAGGTTTTCGTTCCGGGGGGACGCCTGGTGGTCGAATGGGACGGTGTCGGCAACGCCTATCTCACCGGGCCGGCCGTGCGCGTTTTCGATGCCGAAGTCAACTTCGACGATGAACTTGCGCGGTGATGCCGCCATCGCGCTCGCATCGTGCGGTGCCGGGGGCCGGATCTCATACGATTCGAGCCTCGTGCCTCTGGCCGATGCCGGCGTCGTGCGCGAGGTTCTTCTCGACGAGCTGATTCCGGCGCCGCAGAGCACGCTGGAGATGCTGCTTCCCGGGCGCAGTCCGTTGACGACGATCGGGCCCATCTCCGGCCGTAATGCGCTGGCGGTGGCTCTACCGGCCGGCTACACGCGGCTGCTCGTGCCCGCTTATGCGGCACAGCGCAACGCGCCGGCACTGCCGCTCTTCGGTTACACGTTCGCCTGCGCCCGCAATGACCGGTTGCACGTGGCGGCGATGAAGACCGACGAAAGCGACGATTGGAAACCGCGGCGGTTTAAGGAAGGTGAGCTCGAACGGCTGATCGAGGTCCGCCTCGCGAAGGCGCCGGGCAACGGCGTGCTCGCGCAAGTAGCGCTCTGCTCGCGCGAGTACGCCTGCTTTACGGCACAGAACGTCTTTCTCGAACGCGGCGAAGCCGCATTGCCGGTTTCGCCGAAATGCAACGCACGCTGCATCGGCTGCATCTCCGAGCAAGAGGTAGAGGCCGGGATACCGTCGCCGCAGACGCGCATCGCCGAGGAAGCGGCGGCCGAGGAACTCGCGGAGGTGGCGATTCATCATTTGGAACGCGCCGAAGACGGAATCGTCTCGTTCGGCCAAGGGTGCGAAGGCGAGCCGCTGCTGCGCTCGATCGCGATCGCGCGCGCGATCGAACGAATTCGCACGCGGTGCGAGAACGGAACGGTAAACCTGAACACGAACGGCAGTCAGCCGGCGGCGCTGGCGCGCTGCATAGATGCCGGATTGCAAGCGGTTCGCGTCAGCCTTAACTCGTTTCGTCCGAACGTCTATGCCGCCTATTACCGCCCGCAGGGCTACGGCCTCGCCGACGTTTTCGAATCGATCCGATTGGCCGTAAGACGCGGGCTCGCGGTAAGCCTCAACCTATTGACGCACCCCGGCGTCACCGACGATGAAGAAGAGGTTTCGGCGGCGGACGCGTTCTTGCGCGCAACGCCGGTGGCGATGGTGCAGACCCGCACGCTCAACATCGATCCGACGCTCTATTTCGAAACCGTCGGCCGCCCGCGCGCGCCGTTGGGGATGCGTCGCGCGATCGAAGCGATTCGAGCGGTCACGCGCGTCGGAAACTTCACGCACACGCACTAGTGAAGCTGTGGCAGATCCTCGCCATCGTCGGACTAGGCATTCTCTACGGATTGATCGAGCCCGGACGACTAACGTACGCACTCGGCCACGCGACGCTCTACGTCTTTCTCCCGGCGTTGCTTTTCGAGGCGGCGTGGAACCTCAACTTTCGGGCAATGCGCCGGCAATGGATCGCGATTGCCACGCTCGCCGGCCCAGGCGTACTACTCACGGCCGCAATCGTCGCGGGGGTGCTCTCGATCGTTCGCGTGCCGTTTGGCCCCGCACTCTTGGCCGGTGCCATTCTCAGCGCCACCGACCCGATCGCGGTAGTGGCGGTCTTTCGCCGGTTGAAAGTTCCTCGTACGCTGGCCACGATCGTGGAATGTGAGTCGCTCTTCAACGATGCCGTTGCGGTGGCGATCTACCGCGGGATCCTCGTCGCAATTGGACTCGGAGCCGTCCGTGCAGGCAGCGTTGCGGTCATTGCGGCGCAAACCGTGGCAGGGGTTGCCGGTGGCATCGCATTGGGAATCGCACTGGCCTTCATCCTTGCACGCCTTCTGTACGGTATGCAGCGGACTAGAGTGCAAATCGCCGCGACGGTTTTGTGCGCGTACGGGGCCTATTTTCTGGCGGACTACCTCCATCTCTCCGGCATCTTCGCGACCATCGCCTGCGGGATAGCGTTGCGCTACTTTGACCGCGCGTGGATCACGCTGAAGATCGCCGACGACGTGAGCCGCTTCTGGGATGTCGCCGCACTGCTCGCCAACGGGCTCGTCTTCTTCATGGTCGGCGCCGGATTGCAGATCGCGCGGGTCGCGTACGAGCCTGTATTTGCCGTCGCCTGCCTCGTCGGGGTCGCCGTCGCCCGGTTCGTCGTCGCGGGGATGCTCTTGCCGTTCCCCTACCCGCGCGCTTGGCTCGACGTCGTACGCGTCGCCGGAATGCGCGGCGCACTTACGCTTGCACTTGCGCTCGCGCTTCCGGCTTCAACTCCCTATCGCGAAGCGATTATCGACGGCACGTTCGCCGTTGCGCTTGCGACGCTCGCCGCGAGCAGCTTGACGCTCGTGCCGGTCGTGCGGCGAGCGGCGTTGCGTCAGACGCCCAGCGGATAGGCCTCCTCACCGTGCAGGGCGACGTCGAGGCCGCGTTCTTCGGCGGCTTCATCGACCTTGACGGGCGTTACGAGGTTGATCAGCGCCAGCATCGCGTAGGTGAAGGCGAAGGCCCAGGCGCTGCACAGCGTCGCAGCGGCGAACTGCTTGCCGAGAAATGCGGGGTTGCCGCGCAGCAGGCCGTCGGCTCCGTTGGGGTTCCACAGCGTCGAGGCAAAGACGCCGAGCAAACAGATTCCCAAGAATCCGCCGACTCCGTGGACGCCCCAGACGTCGAGCGCATCGTCCCAACCGAGTTGATTCTTTAGCGTGACGGCGAAGTAGCAGACGACGCCGGCTGCAAGGCCGATAATCACCGCCGTCATGGGCGAGACGTAGCCGGCTGCGGGAGTTATCGTTGCGAGCCCCGCAACCGCACCGGTAAGCAGGCCGACGAACTTCGGTTGCCGCCCTCGTGCCCACTCCACGAAGAGCCACGCGACGGCGGCGAACGATGCGGCGATATCGGTGTTGAGAAATGCCGACGCGGTCACCGCGTCGACACGCAGCTCCGAGCCAGCGTTGAAGCCGTACCAGCCGAACCACAGCAGCCCTGTGCCCAGCGCGATGAGCGGAACGTTATGCGGTTTGTTGTCGATGACGTGACGCCGTCCGACGTAGAGAACCGATGCCAGAGCCGCGAAGCCGGCCGACGCATGGACGACGATGCCGCCGGCAAAGTCCAGACATCCCCACTTTGCCAAGATGCCGTCCGGGCTCCAGAGCATATGCACGAACGGAAAGTAGACGAAGATCAGCCAGGCGGTCAGAAATAAGAAGTAGGCTTTGAAGGTCACCCGATTTGCAAACGCGCCGGTAATCAGCGCGGGCGTGATGATCGCGAACATCATTTGATAGGCGATGTGCACCACGAGGGGGATGTTCGCGGTGCTGGCAAACATCGTCTGCAGCGTGACGCCGTGCAGGAACGCGTACGTCGCCGGATTGCCGATGATTCCGTGCCAGTCCGCCCCGAAGCTCTCCGAATAACCGAAAGCGAACCAGAGCACCGTCGTCCATCCCAGCGACATGAAGCTTTGCATCATGATGGTTAGCACGTTCTTGCGCTGCACCAATCCGCCGTAAAAAAAGGCGAGCCCGGGCGTCATCAGCATGACGAGGCTCGCGCAGAGCAGCATGAACCCCGTGTTTCCGATATTTATAGTCGTCGCTGCGGTTCCCATCGGCATTCCCTCCGTTCGGATACGAGGAAAAAGGCGTTTGGCAGGCGGTTAGGCGGCCCGCTGATTTCTCCCGCCTCGCCAGGGCGCCCTTATCCGACCATCAAGGTCGTCGGTCGGCGCTCCCTGAAAAAGCGGGCTGTTATGCACTCGTCATTTCTCGAACCAGATGGCCAAGGCTGGAGCCAACTGGCGCAGCTCGGAATGGCATTCGTCCTATCGGCATTGATTGGTTTGGAGCGAGAGTATCGTCAGAAAAGCGCGGGGTTTCGCACGTATACGGTGGTCGGCCTCGCCGCTGCGCTAATTATGCTCATCTCCAAGTACGGCTTCACCGATGTTCTGCAAGCCGACCGCATCGTGCTTGACCCTTCGCGAGTTGCCGCCCAGATCGTAACAGGTATCGGGTTCATCGGCGGCGGCGTGATTTTCATGCGCCGGGATTTGGTTCGTGGCCTGACGACGGCCGCGATCGTGTGGCTGACGGCGGCAGTAGGCATGGCTTGCGGCGCCGGCCTCCCGATACTTGCCGTGGCGGTTACGGCAGGGCATTTCGTCATTGTATTTGGTTTCCCCGCGATCGCTCGCCGCCTTCCTCGAACTGCATACCAGGCGACTCAGATTCAACTGACTTACGAGGGTGGCCGTGGAACGCTGCGAAACGCGCTTGAGACATGCACTCGACGCGGGTTCTCGGTTTCTAATGTGGTCGTTGAGCGGACGGTGGACGACAGCGACGGCAAGAATGACGTCGTAAGCGTCACTCTCGTCGTCGAGGGCAAAGGTGATGCTAAAGCATTGGCGGATTCACTGGGCATGGTTGACGGCGCACTTACCGTGCACGCGTCCGACGTCGCAGAATCCGTAGATAGAACGAACTAAGTCGCACCTCAACGCAACGCGCGTTTACAAAAGCGGAGCGGCCTAATACACGACGTGCTGCTGCAGCTCGAAGTGTTCGACTATCGGGCCGAGCAGGTCGGCCGGCAAGAACGTGAGCGCGCCCACCATCAGGATGACGCCGATGAGGAGCGCGATGAAGAGCGCGTTGTCCGTCCGAAACGTGCCCGAGTGTGCGAGATCGTTCGTCGGCCGCGCCGCCAAGCACGACGCGAGCGCCAACGTCGGAATCATTACCAGGAAGCGCCCGCCCAGAATAACCAGGCCGGTCGCCACGTCGTAAAAAGTATTCGGTCTAAGGCCGGCAAATGCCGATCCGTTGTTGGCCGCTCCAGAGGCAAATGCGTACAGTATCTCCGTGAAGCCATGCGGGCCAACGTTTCCTAGGGTTGCCCGGCCCGCAGGGGCGACCGCGGCGATTGCCGTCGCAAAGAGAATGATACACGGAAAAATCAGAACCGCGAGCATCGCATACTGCACTTCGCGCCGTTCTATTTTCTTTCCGAGATACTCAGGCGTCCGTCCCACCATCAAACCTGCCAAGAAGACCGTGACGACGGCGAAGACGAGCATGCCGTAAAGGCCGCTGCCGACGCCGCCAAAGATGATCTCCGCCAATTCGAGATTGAGCAACGCGAAGAAACCGCCAAGCGGCGTGAGCGAATCGTAGGCGAAGTTTGAAGAGCCGGTTCCCGAATCGGTTGCGACCGCCAGGGAAAGGCCGGCATTTGCGACCCCAAAGCGAACTTCTTTGCCTTCCATGTTTCCGCCATGAACGCCCATGGCGTGCACGATCGGATTTCCGGCCTGCTCGGCGAACTGCGCGCCCACGAAAGAGCCGATGCCGAGAAGAAGCATCGCTAGTAAGAGCGCGTGGCCGGCGCGCCGGTTGCCGATCATTCTTCCGAAGAGCAGCGGAAACGCTGCGGGAATAAGCCAAATGGCGAGCAGCTCGAGCAAGTTTGTAAGACCGTTTGGATTTTCGTTGGGCGACGCAGAGTTCGCCCCGACGAAACCGCCGCCGTTTCCGCCCAACAGCTTGGGCGCTTCCTGCGACGCGATCGGGCCGCCGGTAATGCTTTGCTCGAATCCTTGAGCGTTCGTAGCGGTAATGTAATGAGAGAAGTTCTGGGGAATGCCTTGCGCTCCAAAGAGCAGCGCGAAGAGAATGCAGAGCGGCAGAAGAACGTAGAGAAGGCTGCGCACGCAGTCGACCCAGAAGTTGCCCAGCGTCTTGGAGCCTTCTCTCGCGAAGCCGCGGATGACGGCAACTCCCGCCGCCAGGCCGATGGCGCCGGCGATGAAGTTCAGCCATGCCAGGCCCGCCATTTGCGAAAAGTAGCTCATCGTGCTCTCGCCGGAGTAGAACTGCCAATCGGTCGTCGTGACGAAGCTGACGGCCGTGTTCCACGCGATCCACGGAGCGACGTTGGGGAAGCCTTGCGGGTTGAAAAAGTGGCCGTGCCATTGCTGCGTGCGCAGGATCGCATACGCCGCGAGCGTGGCAACGAGCGAGAGCGAGAGCGCCGCGAAGGCGTACTCGGCCCAACCCATCTCTCGCACGGCATCGATGCCGCACCAGCGGTAGATCGCGGCCTCACCCTTCCAGCGCATACGTCCTTCGAAGACCGCCTGCATGTATCGCGCCAGCGGTGCCGCTGCGAGCAGGAGCAGTGCGATAAGGACGGCGGCGTTCAACCAGGGCATTTGCCGCAATTATATGATAAAACTCGAGCGCCGGGCAGTAGCCTAACGGATCATCCGTCCGGAGGCTGCCGCCGGCGCGCAAAGCGGCGTAGTCTTGTATTACGCCATGACTGGAAGTCGGAGCTATCGGGCTCGCATCGCCGGGTTCGTGCTGGCAACCGGTTGCGCTTTGCTGCTGCAACCCGCTGCGGCAAAGGCGGCGCCTTCGCCGGCTCCCGTAGATATCAACGAGTGTCGCATCGTCGGGAACGGCGCCTTCGTATCGGCCTACAAGCCCATCGTGCTCTCATTCACAAACCGGCGGCCGGCGGCTGCAAGCGTCGTCGCGTTCACCATCGACTATGCGGGCCGGAGCGAGCGAATCATCGACCGGGGAACGTTTATCCAAAACGTTCGGATCGACCACGCCTTCGATGGATTTTTCGACGCGCCGTTTCGCGGTCCGTCGCCGAGTAGTTGCCGGGTCGATTACGTTGGCTTCGCTCCCTAGGCGTTCGCGCGGCGAACGATCCATTTCCGCAGCGCTACGCACCCCCACACAAACTCGACGAGACCGAACGGCCATGTTCCGGCGAGCCATCCATAGGCCGAAGCTGCGAAACATGCAATCGCGAAGAGCAGCGTAAAGATCGTGCCCCGTTGCTCCAACGCATAGCAGAGCATCATCAGCGTCACCGCACCAGCCCCGAATGCCGTCAGCACGGCATAAGCTTTTCGGGTCGCCGCGGTCAGCCCTTCGGTCCAAACGGATCATCCGTTCGACGGCTGGCGTTCATGAGATTGCGCGGCGTAATCTTTAGGCGGTATGCGAAATCGCTCCTGGTTATTCGTTCTTCCCCTGTACGCGTTCGCCGCGCTGGTGCTCATCGCACGGCCGGCGAGCGCGCAGACCGTGCCTTCGCCGGCGCCGCTAACGGTTGCGAGTCCTGTAGCGTCGAGCGCGCCGGAGCTTCGGCGCGCGCTCCCAGCGCCGCTCGACCCCCTCTTCACCGGAGGCGGCGGTGCCGAGTTCAATGGGCCGACAATCGGCGTTCCAACCGACCCCGGGGTACGCGCCTATGGCTGGCTGGATCCCGGCGTCGAACTGAGCACGTCAAAGTATTCGAACTATCCGCTTACCTACGACGACGTTCCAAACCGTGTGCAAATGGACCAGGCCGTTCAGCGTTTCGAACTGCAGCCCGACACGGTGCAGACCGATCACGACGACTGGGGCTTTCGGATCACGGGCTTGTACGGCGTGGATTACCGTTGGACGACCCAACAGGGCATCCTGAGCAATCAGCTGCTGCTGCGCAACCAAACCAACGGATTCGACCCGGTCGAGATGTACGGGATCCTCTATTTCCCAAAGATGGGCGAGGGAACGACCATCGAGATCGGGCGCTACATCTCACCGCCGGACATCGAGGCGCAACTGGCGCCGAATAACTTCCTCTACACGCACTCGCTGATGTTCGATTTCGACTCGTATACGCAGACGGGGTTCCTCGCCGCAACCAAGCTTAGCAACTATTGGACGATCGAGTACGCCTTAGACGCGGGCGAGGACGTCGCGCCGTGGGACGGCTCTGCCCATTTTCCGACGGGCATGATGTTGGCGCGGTACGTGTCGCACTCCAATCGCGACTCGGTGCTCTTCGGCATCAATTCGATCAGCCTGGGTTCGCGCAACGGTCAGAACTTTACGACGTACGCCAAAGGAACGTACTTCGACCCGGCGACCGGGCAGGTCAAGCCGATGATCTGGGGGCACGATAACCTCCAGCAGCAAAACATCACGTGGACGCACGTGTTTAATTCGGGATTTCAGAATCAGTTCGAAGCGTACTACCTTTACGAGTACAACGCCTACGTC
>JBEKRW010000042.1:0-13604 GCA_049517595.1 Candidatus Cybelea sp.
CTAAAGACCGCGACGCCAAAGCCGCTGAGGGCGTTCATTCGGGAACGACTGCTTCCCGCAGCTCGCGCGGATGCCAAGACCCGGCTCGCAATCAATGTGGATCCTTAAAGAAGACGCTTCTTTAGGGTTTACTTCTTCGCTTTGCTGGACTTCTTGGCAGTCTTAGCCGGCGCGACCGCAGCGCGCTTCATGGCCTTGGCCAGACGCGACTTCTTGCGGGCTGCTTTATTCGGGTGAATGATTCCCTTGCCGGCTGCCTTATCGTAGGCGCTTTCGGCCACGACCGCCGCGGCGTTCTCGGTGGAGTCCACGGCTCGCTTAAAGAGCGTCTTCAGACGGTTCTTTTCGCTCTTATTGCGCGTTTCGCGCTTTTCGGATTGCTTCGCCCATTTTACGGCGGCCTTGATATTCGGCACGGCGTGTATCATAGCAGGGTGGCGCGACGGGTGTCCAGGGCGGCGAGTAGGATTCTACCATAACTTTCGTAGCGGCTTTGGGCGATCCGGCCGCCCGCGACCGCGGCCTTCACGGCGCAGTCGGGCTCCTGGAGATGGGTGCAATCCGTGAAGCGGCACGCCGCGACGAGCGGCCGCATCTCTCTGAAACTGTAGGCCAGCCGCCCTGGCTCGACTTGGCCGAGGCCAAACTCGCTGACCCCGGGGCTATCGATCAAGAAGCCGTTGGGCGTCCGGTAGAGGCGGGCCGAGCTGGTGGTCTGGCGGCCGAGCCCCTGGCGCGAGACTTCGCCGACGACCGACTCGCCCCCGAGCGCCCGAAAAATCGTGCTCTTCCCGACTCCCGAGTTCCCGACGAGCAGCGCGCGCCGGTCGCGCAAGAGGCTCCGAAGGGGGTCGATCTCGCCGCTCTTGGGGTTGATCGAGACGCTTGGATAGTCGAGGCCCGCATAGAGCTCGACCAGATCGCGCGACACCGCCTGCTCGGCAAGGTCCGGCTTGGTAAAGACGACGGCGGCCTCGATCTCCTCCAGCTCGGCGAACGCCAGGAGCTGGTCGAGTGTCGGCAGGCGGGGAGCCGGGCTAGCAAGCGCGGTTACGGCAACGAGTAAGTCGACGTTCGCGGCGATCGTCTTCGTGCGACCGCTCGTGCTGCGTCGTTCGAGCGTGCCAACGCGCGGGTCAATTCGTTCGACAACTGTTTGTCCGTCCTCGAGAATCTGGACGTGCACGACGTCGCCGGGAACCGGCATCGAGCGTCGGCCCGTCATGCGTCGCAGTTGCGCGAGTCGCGGCAGCGTCTCGCCATCGATGGATACCCAAGCGGAGTTCTTTCCAGTGGAGACGACGAACGCTCGATGTAACGTGGGCTACCTTACCATCAGCAGTCCGGGAAGCCCGGCCGATTCGCGGCGCGATGAAATCGAAACCATCGCGCGAGCTCGAGGCGGGCGCGCGATGTGGCGTATCAATCCGTCAGCAGGACGCTCGTACGCACTGCTGGAGCTGCCCAACGGCTTCGATCCCAGTGAAATTTCAACCGTTCCGGGAGAAGTCGTATACCAGACGGCCGTCATTGCCTGGGCAGTTTTCCCTACGGTTCCCGAAGCCTTGCCGCCAGTCTACGAAGCATTGGGCGGAGCGGGGCGCCCGCGGGGCGTTCTTGCTTGCCGCCCCTGTCCGCAAGGCGCGATCGTCGAATGGGACCCAGACTCCGGCGGCATCGGGATCGTGATGAAGGTCGTCGACGTCGAGCTTCGCCGCTTCAACAGCGGGCGGCGCGCCGAGCTGCTGTCACCCTTGACCCCGATGCTATCGGCCAAAATCGCCGCTTCCGGCGTAGCGGCCCCGGAAATTGCGGTGGATCGCATCTTAGAACTGCTGGTCGATGCTTAGCACCATAGCGCAGTACGTCACGATTTCCGACGTCGTCGATGTGATTGCGACGAGCATTCTGATCTACTACGTCCTGCTGCTGATTCGCGGGACGCGAGCGGTGCAAATTTTGATCGGCATTCTCGTGCTGGTCGGACTACTGGGCATCGCGACGCTCTTTCACCTCAACCTCCTGGGGACGATCTTGCGCCTTCTCGTCGTGGGCGTATTGGTCGCGATCCCGATCGTTTTTCAGCCCGAGCTTCGGCGCGCGCTGGAGCAGATCGGGCGAGGAGGCCTCTTTCGAATGACCGGCGATGAAACCGAGCCGTGGCCGGGCCGCCCCGAAGACCGAACGATCGCAGCGCTTGCGCGAGCCGCGTTCTTTTTGAGCGAAAACCGTCGCGGCGCCTTGATCGTGATCGAGCAGCAGAGTGGCTTGAGAGAGATTTGCGAGACCGGAACGTTCTTACACGCAGATGTCTCCGAAGAGCTGCTGCTGACCATTTTCAACCGGGCCTCTCCGCTGCACGACGGCGCCGTGATCGTGCATGAGAGCCGCATCGAGGCCGCTGGGTGCCTGCTCCCCCTTGCCGAGCGTGCGTTGACCGGCGTGCGCTTGGGGACGCGCCATCGAGCTGCCCTTGGTTTGAGCGAACAAACCGATGCGGTGGTGCTCGTCGTCTCGGAGGAGCACGCGAGCATTCGAATTGCGCGCGCCGGAAAGCTCTCGCGCCCCGTCGACGACGAGCAACGCCTGACCAAGATGCTGCTGGCGGTAACGCGACCGCCTCGCCGCGAGGGGCGCCGCCCAAACGATTTAATCGCACACCTTCGAGCCCGGCTGCGCGCGCCGCGCGAACGTTCCAAACCGCGCGTTTCGTGGACCGATCTCTAGGCCGCGATGGATTTGATTCGAAAGAACTTCGGGCTCAAGCTGCTGGCCGTTGCACTTGCGATCGTTGGGTGGGCGTACTTTCGCTTCGCGACCAATCCCCTTCTCGCCACCGGGCAGGTGGACCAGCAGCTATCCGTCCCGATCGTGTCGGCAAACTTGCCGTCGGGTTACGTCGCGCATTTTACCGACCGCGAGGCCCTGGTTACCGTGGCAACCAAACGCGGCGAGCCCGGCATCAAACCCGAGGAGATCAAAGCGGTTCTGGACCTGTCGAATAAAGGCGAGGGAATTTATAACGTTCCGGTGCAGCTCGTCGCGCCCGAAGTCGCCGTGCAAAGCCTAAGCCCAGCCTCCGTCACGCTGACGATCGAACGGCTCGAGGACCGCGCCTTTCCGATCGTCGTGCATTACATGGGCTCGCTCTCCCGCGGCATCGTCGTGAATGCGGTGCGCGTTCGTCCGAGCGTCGCGACGGTGCGCGCGGCCACCTCGGCGCAGATCTCCGGCGTGCACGTCGACGTTGAGCTGCCCAGCGAGCCGAAGGAGATCGACGAGATGGTCCGGCCGATTGCCGTCGATGCTTCGGGCGGCGAGATTACCAGCGCCTCGGTCTCGCCGGATCTCGTGCGCGTGCAGATGCGGTTCGTGCCCGCCGTCGCGAAGTGAGCCCGCTCTTTGGGACCGACGGGGTGCGCGGCGTTGCAAACAGCGAGCTTACACCCGAGTTAGCATTTCGGATCGGTCGGGCCGCAGCTACCGTGCTGCACAACGGCGGCGAGAAAGAGCGCGCGTTCGTCGTCGGACGGGATACTCGCGTCTCCGGCAGCATGTTGGAGGCGGCGATCGTCGCGGGCATTACCTCGGTCGGCAGCGACGCGCTCTTGATTGGTGTCGTGCCCACACCGGCGGTGGCGTGCGTAGCGCGTCAAACCGGGGCGGGGGCGGGCGTGGTAATCAGCGCGTCGCACAATCCCGTTGCCGACAACGGCATCAAGTTTTTCGCAGGCGACGGTTTCAAACTGACAGACGACACCGAGCGACGGATCGAAGCCGCGATCGATTCTCCGGACCTCCCGCGACCGGTCGGAACTGCCGTGGGCGTGGCCCGCGCTGCGGCGAACTTAGCGCGACACTATTATCACGAGCTTTACGCGGGCGAGCCGGATCTCCACGGATTGCAAGTGATCGTCGATGCCGGCTTTGGCGCCGCGTACGCGATTGCTCCCTACGTATTGCGCAAGCTCGGGGCCGAGGTCGTCGAGCTCAACTGTGAAAACGACGGCTCTCGAATCAACGTCGAGTGCGGCACGACGGACCTGCGGCAACTGCAAGCCGCGGTGCGCAGCAGCAACGCAAGCGGCAACGGCCGCGCCATCGGCGTTGCTTTCGACGGCGACGCGGACCGCGCGCTCTTCGTCGATGAAACCGGCGCCGCCATTAGCGGCGACCACGTGCTGTTCGCCATCGGGTGTGCGATGCACGCGCGCCGCGAGCTGGCCGGCGACACGATCGTTGCAACCGTGATGAGCAATATCGGTTTCGAGCGCGCGCTGCAAAACCACGGCATCGCACTGATCCGAACCGCGGTCGGCGACCGCTTCGTGCTCCAACAAATGCGGGAGGGCGGATATACGTTAGGCTGAGAGCAATCGGGCCATCTGATCGATCTTCGCTACAATACGACCGGCGACGGTCCAAGGACGGCCGTTACGCTGTTGGGTATCGTTACGGCAGCGCAGACGCGGCTGTGCGATCTCGTAAGGGAGGTTCAGGTCGCCCCGCAGATACTCGTGAACGTGCGCAGCAACGACGACGGGGTTTTAGCGGCACCGTCGGTGCAAGATGCAATCGCCACCGCAAAAGCGGACCTCGGCACTTCGGGCCGGCTCTTGATCCGGCAGTCCGGAACCGAGCCGCTAATTCGCGTGATGGCAGAGGGCGAAGACCGGGCGCTGATCGAGCGCGTCGCCGGTCGGGTTGCTTTGCGAATCGAGCAGGAGGTCAAACGCTTATCCTCGCCGTAGGGCCCGAAAATCCGGAAACGGAGAGGCCCGGGAGGGCGCGTCAGCGGAACGCCGAAGCGCCCAGTATCAAGGGCTTCCCGAAGAGCTAAAAGGTCTCGTCGGGGGCTCTCGTGCCTGATGAAAGTCACTGAGTCGGGACAAGGTCCCGAGCGGGGGATATCCCGGTAGGGGTGAGTGGGCCGGTCGGCCCTAGGGCGAATCTTTCCCGCCCGAACCCGTCAACTAACCCCGCAAGTGTCGTGAAAGAGGAGCGATTTCTTGCGTCACGCGTTGGCTATTGGGGCATTTGCCCTGCTCGTTTCGGCTTTGGGCGCCGTTGCCCAAGCCGACACCGCGTCCAGCATCCAGTACACCGGGGCCTCTAGCAGCTCGGCCAACGCCCAAGCGCTGAGTCCTGACGTTGCGGAGTGGACCTCACGTTTGATCATGACCACGCCGGGCCGCCATCACGGCGGCGTCGAGCGCTTTGCCGGCGGGATCCTTGCCAGAACCTCCAAAATGGCGCGTTCGCTCACCAGCAGCGCGCTGCGCTTTTTGGGCGTGCCCTATGTCTTTGGCGGCACCAGTACCTCCGGCTTTGATTGCTCGGGCTTCGTCCAGCACGTCTTCGCGATGCTGGGCATCGGATTGCCTCGTACCGCCGATGCGCAGTACGACTTCGGCAAGCCCGCGATCGGCGGACCCCGCCCGGGAGACCTGGTCTTCTTCGATACGTATGGTGGCGTCTCGCACGTCGGCATCTATCTGGGTAAGGGGCAGTTCGTCCACGCCAGCTCGAGCCACGGAGTGATGGTCAGCCATCTTTCGGACTCGTATTGGGCGGCGCGGTACGTGGGAGCTAAACGGCTGATCGCCAGCCGCTAGCGGATCCAGGGCTCTCAGCACCACCAGCTTGCTCAAACGACGGGCTTGCCGTTTGCTGCGCCATCTGCGAAGCTAAAGCGCGATGGGGTGTCGCCAAGCGGTAAGGCAGCGGACTTTGACTCCGCCATGCGTTGGTTCGAATCCAGCCACCCCAGCTTTACTTGCGGAGGCAGAGGCCGCTGCCTTACCGCAGCGTAGGCGGCGTGCCGCCGGAGCGGAATCTTGAAATTTTGGGGAAAAGGCAGCGCACTTTGACTCCGCCATGCGTTGGTTCGAATCCAGCCACCCCAGCTTTACTTGCGGGCAGCCGGCTTTGACGAAGCCCGTCCGATAGATAAGGGTGTAATGATCCCAGCCATGCTTGTCGTTGCCGCCTAATGGCGCGCGCGCTGCACATTACCAATGGCGACGCGGCGCTCTACCTTCTCGGTAAGGCGGGCATTTTAGGGACGCACCTTGCATGGCGGGACGCACTCAACGACGGCCCGGTCCCTTTCGGGCTTTCGCTCGAGAAAACCAGCGAAGCGCGCGCGCAATATCTTGCATCGCGCGGTTACGGCAGTCCAATCAAACTGATCCACGACTTCGAGCGGCGAGACGCGCAGGTTCGGCGCGCGGCGGAGTTTGAGGAGGTCGTGCTCTGGTTCGAGCACGACCTTTACGACCAACTGCAACTACTCCAGGCGCTTACATCGCTCGAGGAGTTGAATCTCGAGCCGGGCCGCGTCGCAACCATTCAGAGCGACCACTATCTCGCAAGTATGACCGTGGACGAGATTCTGCCGCTGCTTCCGAGACGACGCTCCGCCACGGCCGCGATCTTCAAATCCGCGCGGCGAAACTGGGAACGCTTTACATCGCCTTCGCCCACCGAGCTTTATGCGGCGGCAGGAGAAGATGCGATCGGCCTGCCCTTCTTGCGCGCCGCGATGCAGCGCTTGTGCGAAGAGTATCCGTCGGCGCGTGACGGTCTCTCGCGGTCGCAGCGTCAGACGCTCTTGGCGGTGGCCCAGGGTGCTGCGCGGCCGGAGGAGCTCTTCACGCGCACGCAAGCCCGGGAAGAAGCCTCTTTCCTGGGCAACCGCGCCTTCGGCGTTATGCTCGCTGAATTGCGCGCGGGCGAGGGAGCGCTTATCGAAGGCAACGATGAAAGCTTGGTTCTGACGCCCTTGGGCCGCCGAGTTTTGGCCGGCGATGCGGATTGGCTCGACGCGCAGCGGATCGATCGCTGGATCGGTGGGGTCCACGTCACTCCGGAAAATCTCACTCGCTGGGACGAAGACGCCGCTCGCTTTATATGAGTATCGCATGAATATCGGCGTGGCGATGCAAGGCCGAGCTTACTAGGGGCGCGAAAAGCGACCGCGCAGATGACACATGATGAACTGAGCATAGACCTCAAAACCGAAGGGGAGACGCTGCTCTTCGGGCTGCGAGGAAGTCTCGATCTCGCGACGGCGCCGGCCGTTCGGGCGGCCCTGACCGACGCGACCGAGCGAGGCAGCCACAACCTGATCGTCGATTTGACGCAACTCGAGTTTCTCGACTCGACGGGCCTAGGCGTGCTGATCGGCGCGCACCGCCGGACGACCGAACGCAGCAAAACGCTGGCACTCGTCGTCAACGATGGGCCGATTTTGCGCTTGCTGAACATCACGGGCCTGATCGTCGTCTTTTCGGTCTACCGCTCGCTGGAAGACGCTCGCCGCGACCGCGATCGCGTCACCGCTCTCTAAGATTCAGCGCTTCCGTACGCGTCGTCGAGCAGCTCGACGATATGTTTGACGGCAGCCGAATAGCCGGCGTCCCGTAGGCCTGCCGTTACCTGCATCGCACAGCCCGGATTCGCCGTGACGACGATCGTCGCTCCAGTGCGTACGATCGCCGCTACCTTGCGCCGCTGGAGGCGCGCGGCCATCTCCGGCTCCGTTAGATTGTAAATCCCGGCGCTTCCGCAGCAGACGGCGCTCTCGTCCATTTCGACCAATCGCGCCTCGGGGATCAATGCCAGCAGCCTGCGGGGAGCAGCCGAGACGCGCTGTGCATGCACGAGATGGCACGGCTCCTGATAGGTGATCGTGGCGTCGATCGGGTGCGGGGCACGTCCGAGGTTCATTGCATCGAGAACCTCGCTGATGTCGCGCACCCGCTTTACGAACGCAGTCGCGCGCTGCGCCCACGACGGATCTTCTGCCAGGAGTTCGTCGTAGTGTTTGAGGGCGCTGCCGCAGCCCGCGGCATTGACAACATAGACATCGGCTCCACTTGCCTCGAAGGCGGCGATGTTGTGCTTGGCAAGCTCGCGCGCGACGTCCGGCTCGCCGGCATGCGTGGCGATGGCGCCGCAACACCCTTGCCCGGCCGGCACGATCGTTGTCAGGCCGGCCCGCCGCAGCATGCGTACCGTCGCTGCGTGGACGCTGCCAAAAGCCACGGCCATGATGCAACCGGTGTGAAGAAACGCCACGCCCTTGGCGTTGCGGGCTTCGAATCGTTGTCCGCGAGCGGTGAAGAACGAAGATGGTATTTTCGGGGCCAGCTTCACGGCATCTCCGAGCCCGACGACTCGTGACAGCGACGTGAGTCGCGTCAGCTGCGCGAAGCGAAGGATTCGCGCCGCGGCACGCATGATCCGCAGATCGGCGAAGAGCGAGTGCAAGAGGAAGGTCCGTGCGAAACGGCGGCTCGACGGGCCTGGCGGGTCGGTTTGCCGGATTTGGGCGCGGGCGGTTTCGACGAGTTGTCCGTAGCGGACGCCTGACGGACAGACGGCCTCGCACGCGCGGCAATCCAAGCACTGGGACATTTGCTCCAGGAACCCTGGGCTGCGCACGTCGAGGCGCGACTGCGCGACGTCTTTGATGAGACTAATCCGGCCGCGCGGGCCGGAGGTTTCTGTCATAGTTTCCAAATAGGTCGGGCAGGACGGCAGGCAGAGCCCGCAGCGAATGCAGGCGTTATAGATGGACGCGTCTTGCTCGATCATCGGCAGTAGTGGCTTCGCTCGCAGCGAGCGAGCTTTCCCGCCCAGACCGGCAAGCAAATCAGTGGAGGCAGCGTGAAAAAGCGAATTAAGGTGGCAGTGACCGGTGCGGCCGGACAGATCGGCTATGCGTTGCTGTTTCGGGTGTCGTCGGGCCAGATGTTTGGCCCCGAGACCGAGATCGAGCTGCAGCTACTGGAACTGGAAGCGGCGCTCGGGACGCTGCGCGGCATCGTGATGGAGCTCGAAGACTGCGCGTTTCCGTTGCTCAAGAGCGTTCGCTTCGGATCCGACGTCAACGAGGCGATGAACGCCGTGGACTGGGCGCTGCTCGTCGGCGCCGTTCCTCGCAAAGCCGACATGCAGCGTTCCGACCTCCTGCGGGTGAACGGCAAGATCTTCACCGAGCAAGGCCGCGCAATCAACGACCACGCGTCGCCAGACGCGCACGTCTTCGTCGTCGGCAATCCGGCTAACACCAACTGCTTGATCGCGATGAACAACGCGCCGCGAATCTCACCGGACAATTTCTTTGCGATGACGTCGCTTGACGAGCTTCGCGCGCGCGCGCAGCTGGCACGCAAGGCCGGCGTCGACACGACGGCGATCGCCAACGTCGTGGTCTGGGGCAATCATTCGCAGACGCAGTTTCCCGACTTTGCGCACGCCACGATCTCGAGTAAATCTGCCCCGGACCTACTCGATCGGCAGTGGCTGGAGAACGAGTTCATAACGACTGTGCAGAATCGCGGCACCGAAGTCATCAAAGCGCGCGGAGCCTCCTCGGCTGCCTCGGCGGCCAACGCTGCCATCGCGGGCGTGTACAACTTGACTCACGACACGCCGCCCGGCGAACAGTATTCGGTCGGCCGGTACTCACATGGCGAGTACGGGGTCGACAAGGGATTGATTTTCTCGTTCGCCTCCCGTACGGAAAACGGCGTCTCTCGAATCGTCGAAGGCGTTACGCACGACGAGTTCGGCAAGCGCAAGCTTCAAGAAACGCTTGAGGAGCTGCGCAAGGAGCGCGACGCCGTAAGGGAGCTTGGCCTCATTCCCGCCTAGCAGTTAACGGACTCGCGAGCCTCGCGAACGAAGTACGCCTTTATGAGCGGTTCCCCGGGCAACGATCCCGACCTGGATCTTATTCACGTGAACGTTGCTTCGCCCGCCGGAGCATACACGGTCGGAAGCATATCCTTTTTCCGCTATATCCTTCGGCTGGGTGAGTTAGGGCTGCCGCTCTCGCTTGCGGATCAAGAGGCCGTTGACGTCCTTTTGGCGATACCGCATGCGCTGGGGCCGGAAGAAGAGGTCGCTTTTGTCTCCGGCCGCGGCTGGCGCGTCGTTCCGGCGCAAGGCGAGATGGATTGGCCGGTGCTGGAAGCAACGCCGGAGCGGCTCCATAGCGCCTTTGAACGAGCCAGAAGCTTGCTCTGGACTCATGCCGCGCGTTTCCAAGTGAGCGCCGGTGAAATAGCCTCGATCGAGGAAGAGCTCGACGCCGTCTATGGCGTCTTGATGCGCGCCCAAGCCGCGGGCGTCGCCGTCAACGTATCCTATGTAGCCTAGGCTCCGGCGCGTGAGGGTCCTTTGCGATTTTCCGCTGGTCGGCGCCGGTGGCGAGCCCATTTCATTCGCGCGTACGATCCACTCGCACGGCGTCGCGCGTTTGCCGCCGGCGACGCTGGAAGAGTCGCCGCTTCGTTACCTCCGTCGCTTTCGCATCGGAAGTCGCGTCGTGGAGCTTACATTCGAAGAACGCGATGGCAGGCTGCTCGTTGAATCGCCGTCACGGCTTGCGCGTACCGGAGTCGAACAGGCGCGAGCGCTCGTAGCAAAGATGTTCCGCTTTCACGACGATCTGACGCCGTTTTACGCAAAGATCGCGGGCGACGAACTGCTCGGATGGGCGAGCAGCGGTGCGGGACGGATTCTTGCTAGTCCGACCGTCTTCGAAGACGTCGTCAAGACGATCTGCACGACCAACTGCGCCTGGTCGGCGACGATCCGCATGACGACGGCGCTGGTCGAGCTTGGCGGCGGCGCCTTCCCCGAACCAGAGTTTCTGGCGGCAACGCCCAAGTCGTGGTATCGCGACGTCGCGCGGATGGGCTACCGCGGGCCGTACGTGGAGAGCATCGCGAAGGATGTGGTTGCCGGAAAGCACGACCTCGAATCGCTGACGGAACCGGTACGCCACTCCGACGAGGAGGTCGAAGAAATACTGCTCGCGTTGCCGGGAATCGGCCCGTACGGCGCGGCTCACGTCATGCAGTTGCTCGGACGTCACCGGCTGCTCGTCCTCGACTCATGGACGCGCCCGACGTTTCTGCGCCTTAGCGGAAAAAAGCGGGCCGCCGATTCGACCATCCGGCGCGCCTTCGCGCGCTACGGAGAGTACGCCGGACTCGCGTTCTGGCTTTTTCTCACAAGAGACTGGATCGAAGAAGAAGCATAGAGGGCAAGCGGTCGCCTTTGCGATAGATCCGTAAATGCGCTGCTTGAAATTGGTTGTCGTGGCCCTGTTGGTTGCCATCCTTCTGCCGGTTGCGGTCATGGCCGGCACGACGGGGGCAGTCTCCGGCAGGGTCGTCGACGCCGACTCACAAGCGCCGATCGCGGGCGTCGTCGTTACCGCGCGGGCTCCATCGCAAGCCGCTACCACGACCACCGATGGCGGCGGAACCTTCCACTTTCTTTCGCTGGCGCCCGATACGTACGTGCTTTCGTTCAGCAAACCGCCGTACAACGCGCTCTCGCAGACCGGGATCACGGTCTTTGCCGATCAGACTCAAACCGTGAACGTCAAGATGGTGAATCTTCGCACGATCGCTCACGTGACGTCGCAAGCCATGGGGAGCCTCGTGAAGTCCGGCGTTACCGGCGACGTCTATTCGATTAACGCCGCTGGGCAGCAAGCCGCGCAAGGCTTATCGGGCCCGGGCAGTTTGAATAACGCCTACGGCGCGATTGCCTCGGTTCCCGGTGTTTCGCTCGACACGGGTGAGAACAGCTGGTGGCAGACCGTCCATATTCGCGGCGGCGACATCGATCAGGTGGGCTATGAGTTCGACGGCATTCCCGTCAATCGCGCCTACGACAACGCGCCGCAAACGATGCTTTCGACGTTGGGAAGCCAGGAAGTTCAAGTCTATACCGGCGGCGTGCCGGCCGGCTCCGACGCGCAGGGAATCTCCGGCTACGTCAACCAGGTCATTAAGAGCGGCACGTACCCCGGTTATGCCGATGCAAATCTTGGCGTTGGTTATCCGGCCTTCTATCATCAAGCGTCGGTCGAAGCCGGCGGCTCGACACCGGATCGAAACTTCAGCTACTACATCGGCCTCGGCGGCGCCAACCAAAGCTTTCGCTACGTCAACAACGACGACGGCTCGAATATACCCAACTCGTTCTTTTATCCGGTGAACCCATTGCCGGGAGCCAACGGCTACGTCTATACGGGGCCGCCGTCGCCGGCGCTCTTCACGACCGGGCTCGGATTCTCGTTAGCGACGCAGTCGCTGCGCGACAGCCTCGTTAACCTCCATTTTGGGATCCCGCACCACGGCAATGGGCTGCGCGACGACGTCCAGGCGCTCTGGATGACCAGCGAAAGCCTCAACCAGTACTTCAGTTCGACCAACGATTTTGGAGCCAATGTCGTCCAAGCGCTCTACGGCCCACTCACCTTTGACGACACCTATCTTTACCATGGAGCGACTTTGCAACCGTTCCAGCCCAACGAGCTCACGAAGTACTTCTTTCCGAACAGTCCCCAGCACGAGTTTGAGGGCCCGGTCCCGACCAATCTGCGCGATCCCAACGAGAACGGCGTGGCGGTGGAGAAGCTGCAGTACCAGCACGAGTTTAGCGCAGCCTCCTACTTGCGTTTCTACGGCTACGCGATGTACTCGACGTGGAACATCAACGGCTATAACTCGACTGCTCAGCCCTACTATGGCTGGGAGCTACCGTACTTTTTGCCCGACCACACGTACGGTTTCAATCTAAGCTACGCCAATCAGCTCAGCTCGCAGAACCTCCTGACCGCCTCGGCAAGCTACACGTATTCGGCGCTGCAACGGTACGACGTCACCTACTTCAGCCAGGATTGGGACATCACCAACTTCGTCGGAAAGAACGGCAAGTGTTACGACCCCTCCTCGGGATCGCAGATCGGCTGCTACGACCAGTCTCCCGGCACGCTGAGCGATCCTTCGCCGCCGCCGACATACTCTTGCCACTCGAGCCCGAAGCTGCCCGCATGCGCCCCCGGCGTCGATCCGAAATGGCTGGTCACCAACACGAGCTTCAACGGTGCACTCAATCAGGTTCACGCGGCGCCGAGCGGATATTCGATCAACGACCAGTGGAGTCCGAACGATCGCTTGAACGTCAACCTGGGACTGCGCCTGGAAGACTTCCAATACATCCTGGGCGATACCAGCCCCAACGATCCGGCGCGGCAGTTTTGGTTCAACGCGTACAACGCCGAGTATTGTTTCGCGCCCAACGTCAATAACAACAAACCCATCGACCGCACGCAGAACGGAATCGGCCCCTGCCCGAACGTCAACGGCGTGCAGACCGTGCCGCTGGGGCAGTCGCCATATGGGCCCTTGACCAACACCAGCGGCGGTTCGTATACCCTGGCGCGCTTCCAACCGCGTCTCGGAACGACCTATACGCTCAGTCCCAACAGCGTGCTGCGGGCGTCGTTCGGCGTTTACGCGCGGCCACCGAACTCCTCGAACTCCCAATACAACACGCTGCAGGAGGACTTGCCGGCGTATCTCGGGTCGCACTTCTACGGCTACGGGTTCAATTCGCCCGATCACCTGATCCATCCGGACACGTCGTACAACTACGACCTCTCCTGGGAGGATCGGCTCAAAGGCACCGATGTGAGCTTCAAGCTGACCCCGTTCTTCCGCGCGACGCGCGATCAACTGCAGAACTTTTACATCGACCCGCAGGGCGGCCTGGAGTCGGAACTCAACGTC
>JBEKRW010000043.1:0-13511 GCA_049517595.1 Candidatus Cybelea sp.
GCGGACGGTTTGCGCGTTGCCGGACGGGGTCGCAGGCTATCAGGCGCGGTCGTTGCCGAGGATCCCTGGACCGGCGGAATCTTGGCTCTAGCGAGTTATCCGAACTACAATCCGAGCGACTTCGCCGGGGATCGCTGGAAGCGCGTGACCTTCGATTTGACCGATTCGTCGCAGCCGCTCTTCGACCGCGCCATCGCCGCCGCGACGCCAACCGGTTCGACGTTCAAAATGGTAACGGGATCCGCAGCGTTGACCGAAGGCGTAGTAAAAGTCGATCAAGTCATCGACGACACCGGGGGCTGGGATTGCGGCGGTTACTATGCGCGCGACATCGCGGCCGGCGGCCTCGGAGATACGACCTTCGTTCCAGCGCTCGCGGCTTCGAGCGACGGTTACTTCTTTCGCCTGGCGTGGTGGTTGGGCAACGCGCGTTTGCGCAAGTACGCGTTGGCTTTCGGACTCGCCGCAAAGAGCGGCGTCGATCTTCCCGGCGAGAACGAGGGGAACTGGCCGACGAACGCCTGGGAGTTGCGGGCTTTCGGCGTTCCGATGGAACCCAGCGATGCGTGTTTCTTGGGCATCGGGCAGGGCGCGATGCAAGCAACGCCGCTGCAGATCGCCAACGTGGCCTCGGCCGTGATCAACGGCGGTACGCTCTACCATCCCCAGGTCGTGCGCGAGGTGCGCGATCCCAGCGGCGGGCTCGTCGTTCGATTTACTCCCCGGGTCATTCGCCAGGTTCCCGTCACCGCGTCGGCGCTCGCCGCCGTACGCAACGGGATGGCGAAGGTGACCGATCCGGGCGGCACCGCGTACGGTTTGGCGATTGATGGATTGCCGTATTCAGGTAAGACCGGAACGGTCGAAACGGCGGGGGGGAACGGTCCCAACACGACGTGGTTCGTCGCGTGGGCGCCAACGGTTCGCCCGCATTTGGCGCTGGCCGTGTTCGTCGATCGCAGCGGAGGTTACGGTGCCACGGTCGCGGCACCGATCGCGCGTCAGATTTTGGTTAAGTACTTCAACAAGAAGCCGTAATCAGCTCCGTCATGCGAGCAGCTCAAGGCTCGCCGCGATCCGATCGGTGCGCCCGCCGGGGTGCGCGGCAAAGAAGCGTTCCGGCATCGTGCTTCCGGACGTCGTGAGCGCGTGGGCTGCAGCCAACGCAACGGCCTCGCAGGGATCGTCGAGCGCGCGTTCGAGCAGCCGCAGCGAGGACGGATCCTCGAGCGCGGCGATTGCAAAGACGAAGTCGCAACGTTCTGCCTCGGAAAGGTTGGCGAACTCGGCGATCGACCCGCCGGCATCGGCCTTGGGCCGGCGGCGCGCGCGCGCGTAGGCCAGTCCCGCGATCGCTGCAATCAGAACGGCGAGGAGCAGTGTAGCGACGATTGCCACCGGCCTAGACCATCGAGTGCAGCGAAGCGACCATTGCATCGAGTGCGGCATCGAGACGCTTGTCGGAGCGGTGTTGCAGCGCCTCGATGAACTCGTTGCAGTCGGAGTCGCCGAGGTCGTCCAAGGCTTCGATCAAGAGCGCGCGATAATCCGCCCAAGCCGGTGTTTCGGCGGGCAAAAGCCGAGCGAGCGCCGCCCATGGAAGCGCGGTTGCAAGTTGCGCTTGGGCCATGCGCTCCCCGAGCTCTCGCAGCTCCGTTGGATCGAACGCGCCTCGCAGAGTAAGTGCGGCTGTCGGTGACTCCGCCGGGACGCCGCGTGCGCTGCCGGCCTCGCGCATTAGGCGCTCGAGCGTGGAGTGCAGCGAGGGCGTTTCGATGTCTCGCGCCGTGAGAGCGTACAGCGGCAGGCGAAGCTTTATGAAAAGGCGATCGAGCTCCTCGCGCAGCAGTTCGCGTGCGTGCTCGAGAGCGCGGCAATGGGCGTCCCCGATTCCCTCCGGGAGAAATGCGCGCAGCGCGAAAACGTGCGTGATCAAGCCGCCGAAGCGAGCTTCGCGTAACAGGCGTAACGTGCGATTGAGACGTTCGGGCGTAAACGCGGCAATCGTTCCGGTCGCGTCGTTCCGGGCCGCCTCGAAAACGTCGACCTGCAGGTCTTCGAGGTCGTCATCGCGGCCGGCCGAAAGTTGCGCGAACGGATGAGCGCCGTTTACGTCGCCAACTGGCGTTGCGGGAGGCAGCTGAAGGAAGCGCTCCTCCGGAAGCGCGCGCTGGTGAGTCGCGAGAGACGGTCCGAGCATTCCGTCGAGGCCGAAGGGCAGTCCGGGAATTGCGTTGGCAAAGATCGGTGTTGCACGGACGCGCAGTTCGGCGGAAACGATTTCATCGTCGCGTTCGCCGTCGTAGCGGATGTGCGCGACGGGTGCGATCGAGGTGCCCGCGGGCGAGGCGTTGTGAACGACGCTGCACCAGCGAATCGTTGCTTCGACGCCTGGGTCGACGTCATTGAGAACGATCCCGCGCGCACCGGCAAATGGCGGGAGCGCTCCCGAGTCGCGGATCGGGACGTCGTTGACCGTCGTGGAGTTGGGAACGTAGATAAGCGATTCCGGCGAAGCGATCGCAATCTCCGCGACACGAGCCGTGCCGTCGCCGCCGTTTCGAACGTGCAAGAACCATTCCACGGTTTCGCCAGGATCGACCGCATCGGCCGGTTCGCTGTGCAAGTTGCCGGTCGAGAAATCTGCTTCGGCGCTGGTTGCGATGGTCAAGCGCTCCAAGGGTACCGGCAGTACTCCATCCGCGGTAAGCAGCCCGTCGACGGTGACGGGCCAATCCTTGGCCAGGCCACGTAACAGCCGTAATCCCAAGCGTGCTCGTACGTGCGCGGCTGGAGCCAGTTCTCCGAAGAGAAGCGAGGATTTCTCGCGCGTCGCTCCGTCGACGCTTTCGAGCCGCGCCTCGGGCGAGATGTAGCAGCGCAGGGTGACGTTATGCGCCGTATCGGTACCGACGTTGGTCACGACGACGTCGACGTCGGCGAGCTGATTGGGACGTAATACCGATTGGCCGCTCAGTTCCAGCCGGGACGTCTCGCGATCGAAGGCCGGATGAGAGTCGACGCGCCACCGCGCCTCCGGCAGGTGAGTTTCGCCGAGCTCTCGCGTGTGCAGGCTCGCGCCGATGCGTAGTTCGCTCGCGTTGGCAAACGGCGAAGGCACGCGGGCCTTCACCGTGAGACGCCGCGTGGCATAGGCTTCGATGGTTCCCAACTCGGCCGTGTCGGGAGGCGAGTCGGCGGACCGTCCTTCGAGCGCAAGCCGGCCGCCGCTTTCGAAAACGGCCACGTCGTCGAGTGCCGGCTCGATGCGGACGTGGAGCACGCCATCATGCGCGTCGGCGCTGCCCTCGTTCGCGAGCACGATCGATGCTTCGAGTGCGCTTCCCGGAACGGCGAACGCGCTGCCTGCGCGCGCCAGCGCGTTGCAGCGTGGCGGGAAGGAGGGCTCCGAACGCACTTGGAGGTCGCACTCCAGGCGGCGCGATGCGGCCGGCGGCGCTTCCCAATCGAGCACCGCGGCTGCGCTCACGAAGGTCTTATCGGGGAGAGGTGACGTGAGAACGCCTTCGGCGCATAGCGTTACGCATTGGCCGGCGTCAATTGTGCCCAGTTGGAATCGTAGCGGCTCTTTGCGCCGCTCGCGTAGCGGCCGTCCGTCGATCGTGGCGGCGCCGCGCACGAATATCAGATGGTCGGAGAGTTGGAGCCGTGCGCTAACGCGCTCGGCGGCCGCGGTTCCGGCATTGAAGGCCGTGAGTGCGAAGCGTACGCGCTGCCCGGGCTGAACGTCGTGCGCCGGGTCGGCCGAGAAGGCCGTGCGCTCGTCGTTGAAATCTGGAGCCGACACGACCGTTAACGACGCAGGCTCGAGTGAAAAGGCCGGCGTCTCTTGCGAAGCCACCTCGGCTCGGGCGACGAGCTGCGTTCCCCCGGGGAGGGGCGCGTCGATCGCTACCCGGTACATCAGGGTTGCCGAAGCGCGCGCTGGCAGCGACCGGAGCACTACGGGCGCATGCAAACGGTCGAAGGGCGTGCCGAGTTCGCGCTCGATCTCGCGGCCGTTGACCCGTGCCGAACCCGCGACGTAGGAGGTGTGCTCGGGAATCGGCGAGACGACGACGACGTCGCGCGCCGTCGACTCGCCGGCGTTATGAATTCGAACCGTTACCGCTGCCTGCGAGCCGGGAACCGCGTCGCGAACGGACTCCAGCGCAATGCCGGTTAGAGCGTTGGCCAACTGAGGCTTGCTGCGCGCAACGAGCCGTACGACGTTTGAGCCGATGGACGGCAGCTCGAAGGAGGCAACCGCCGCCTGTAACTCGACGGTCGTCCCGTTTTCGATTGCTCCCGCGACGCTGTATGCAATCTCGATTCGCCGCTCTTCGTTCGGAAGCACGTCGCCGACGTGAGCGCCGGTGCGCCCGAGCAGGGGCGAATTGCCGAGTTCGTCGTCGAGTTCGCTGCCGTCGAGCAGACCGGTACCGACAAGATAGACGAGTCCGTCGGGAAGGTTGAAGCGAATCTGAACGCCGGTTGCCGGCGCGCCGCCATGATTGCGAAAAGTGAACGTCGCCCGTACCGTCATCCCAGGTTCTAACTCACGCTCGGGCGAAACGACGAGCGTCCTGAGCCGCTCCGGCAAGGTCGGCGCTCCCGGCGCAAAAACCTCGGAGAGAGGTCGCATGACGCGGGGACGTTTCGCCGCCGCGAGGGAGGCTCCCGCGCTCGCGCGCACGGACGTTTTCGAAGTTGACCTTTTAAGAAAGAATGAGGATTGGGATGCTCGCTGTTCACGAAGACCGTCTCGCCGCCGCCGTTGCGCGGTTGGGCTCGGAGAATGCCTTCGAAATCTTAGCCCGCGCGCGAGAGCTCGAAGCCGCCGGCCGTCGCGTCGTTCACATGGAAATCGGGGAGCCCGACTTCGATACGCCCGACGGAATCAAGAAGGCGGCCGTTGATGCGCTCTACGACAACCACACGCATTACACGCCTTCGGGCGGGTTGCCGTCGTTGCGCGAGACGATCGCCGAGTACGCCAGCCGATTTCGCAACATGACGCCGGCGTGGGACGCGCAAAACGTCGTCGTTTCGCCGGGCGCAAAGCCGATCATATGGAATACCTTGAGCGCGCTGCTCGGTCCCGGCGACGATTTCGTCTACTTCGACCCCGCGTATCCGGCTTATGCATCCTGTGCCTCGTATTTGCAGGCCAACGTCCACGCCATTCCGTTGCGAGAATCGCGCAACTGGCGGATGGACCTCGACGAGCTGGCCCGCATCGTCTCCAAGAACACAAAGCTGGTCGTTATCAACTCGCCCCATAATCCCACCGGCGGCGTCTTGACTCGGAGCGATTTGGAGACCATCGCCGAACTGGCCGAGCGCTACGACTTCCTCGTTCTCGCCGACGAGATCTACAGCCGGAACTTCTACCTCGACTCCGAGTTCCTGTCAATCGCGTCGCTGCCCGGAATGCGCGAACGTACGATTGTCGTCGACGGTTTTTCGAAGGCCTACGCAATGACCGGCTGGCGTCTCGGCTACGCAATTATGCCCGAGCGTTTGGCAAAAGCGGTGACGCTCTTCAACAACAACACCTTTAGTTGCGTCGCCACGTTCGTGCAGGTGGCCGGCATCGCCGCACTGACCGGGCCGGACGAACCGGTGCTGCGGATGAACGAAATCTTTCGCCAGCGCCGGGATCGCCTCGTGAAAGGGCTCAACGAGATCCCGGGCATCTCGTGTCTGCTCCCCGAGGGCGCGTTCTACGCCTTTCCCAACGTAAGCGCGATTACGCAGGACGACCGCGGGCTTGCGAAGTTTCTTCTCGAGGAGGGCGGCGTCGCGTGCGGCGGCGGGTCGTCGTTCGGGGCTGCCGGCAAGGGCTATCTGCGCTTCTCGTATGCAGCGTCGCTGGAAGACATCGACTGGGCGTTAGGCTCGATCGCCAAAACGCTGCCGAACTTTACGGGATAAGCTTCATCGCGTGCTTGACGTCGCGCAGCGTCTGCGCGGCGATCTCGCGCGTGCGCTGCGTTCCTTCCGCGATGATTCGCCGCACGGTTTCGGGATCGCGGCAGTACCGCGCGTAGCGCTCCCGCACTGGACGCAGATAGACGTTCAGCTGCTCGGCGAAGTCGTTCTTATCTTGCACGCAGCCTAACGCTCCAGAGCGGCACTCCGCGGCGATGGCGTCGAGCCGCAGCGGATTGACGAATCGCCAGAGGGCGAAGACCGGACAAACCTCCGGGCGCCCGGGATCGCCGCGACGGACCTTGAGCGGATCGGTAATCATCGACCGCACCTTCTTCGCGGTCGTATCTTCGTCGTCGGAGATGAGAATCGCGTTGCCGTATGACTTGCTCATCTTGCGGCCGTCGATGCCGGGAACTTCGGGAAACTCCGAGAGCGTCGGCTGCGGCTCGACGAGAATCTCCTGGCCCTCGCCGTAGAGGTGGTTGAAGCGGCGCACGATCTCGCGACCCAGCTCCAAGTGCGCGACTTGGTCGCGTCCGACGGGGACGTATTGCCCGCGTACGACCGCGATATCGCACAGCTGCAGCAGTGGATAGCCGAGAAAGCCGTAGGTCGCGATGTTCGCGCCGAGCGCATCGATTTGCCCTTTGTAGGTCGGTACGCGCTCGAGCCACGAGACCGGCGTAATCATCGCGAGCAACGCTTGGAGTTCGGCGATCTCCGGGACTCCCGACTGCAAAAAGATCGTCGAACGCTGCGGGTCGACTCCGGCCGCCAGCCAGACCGCCACCATCGCTTCGCGCGCGCCGCGCACCATCGAGGGGTCCGCAAACTCCGTCGTATACGCGTGCAAATCGGCAATCTCGAAGAACGCGTCGTCGTTCTCGCTATACGTCTCCCACTGCGTCAGCACGCCGACGAGGTGTCCGAGGTGAAGGTCGCCGGTCGGCCGCATCCCCGACATCACGCGCCGTTTGGTCAAGCTCATCCGCGCGTCAATGTTACGTGCGGCCGTTAATGCCTTGCAATTTCTTCGCGAACGAAGGCTCGCGCCGACCGTACCGCTTCCCGGAGCGGGGTGCCCCAGGCCAGCTCGCACGCGAGCGCCATCGCTAGGGTGCAGCCCGTGCCGTGCATCGCTCCGGCGATCCTTGGCTCGCTAAGAATTTCCACGCCGGAGGTCGTGGCGAGAGCATCCGCCGGGTCACCGTCGAGATGACCTCCGGTAAGAAGCACTGCGCCGGTACCGCGCGCGCGCAGTCGCGCGGCCGCGTCGGCCAGCGTGCTTCTCTCGATCGTTGCAAGCTGCAAGAGCGCGGCGGCTTCGCGCAGGTTGGGCGTTAAAATAACGCTCGAGAGCGTCGCAAGCTCGGCTTCGAGCGCTTCCCGCGCGCCACGATCGGCCAGCTCGCCGCCGCTGCTAGCCGCAAATACCGGATCGACCACGGCGGGCAGCCAAGGGTGCGCCGCGAGAGCCTCTGCGACCGCCCGAACGCTGGCCGGCGTCGGCAGCGCCCCGACGCGCACGGCGCCTGCGCTTTCCCACGGCAGAACGGAGAGCTGCGCCTCGAAGAGCTCCGGCGCAACGGCGCCGAGTGCGACTACGCCGGACGCGTTCTGGGCGCTTACCGCCGCCACAGCGGTGAAGATGCGGCACTTCTTCGTCGAGCCGACCACGAGATCGCGCCCCACGCCCGCGACGTTCCACGGATGAGTCGTGCCGATCGAAAGAACGATGGGAGCCATTCGCGCGGGCTCGCTACCCGCCGGCGTTCCAGCCCGAGACCAGTGCAGCTGCGGTCGCGCGCGGATCCGAGGACGAAGCGACGGCCGAAATCACCGCGGCCATCGCGACGCCGCTGCGGCGGACGTTGCCAAGTCGCGCCAGGGAGATCCCGCCGATGGCAGCGACCGGAAGCGGCGACGCGCTTGCGAGGCAGCGAAGTTCGGCGACGCCCAACGGTCTGCCGGCATCTGGTTTCGACGAGGTCTCGAAGACCGGCCCGACTCCCAAGTAGTCGACGTCGCCGGCGTCGCGAATTTCGCCCGCCGTCCCGCAGGAGAGGCCGATCAGACGGTCCGCCATGGCGTCGCGGACTGGTGCCGTTGCTGCGAAGCCGTCGTCGCCGGGTCCGAGATGAACGCCGTCGCACTCGTATTGAAGCGCCGCTCGCCAATCGTCATTGAGAATCAAGAGGCTGTCGCGTTGGCGCGTAAGGTCGCGCAAGGCGCGCGCGCAGTCGGAGCGGATTCCGTTCTTAGCGCGGTATTGCACGATGCGCACTCCGGCCTCCAGGACCGCACGTGCAAGCGCCGTCGTTTGCGGTCCGTCGTCGAGAATTACATAGATTCCATGCAAGAGTTCTGCCCGTGCCGTGCGGGTCACGCGCGCGGGCGCATGCGTTGCCATAGAATCACGTTTGCAGCGAGATAAGCGATAAAGACGACCGCGATGAAAACGGCGAGCCCGATATTGTGGCGCGCCAGCGACAGCGGTACGAGGATTCCGAAGCAAAGGACGCCCGCCATAACGATTGCGATAACCCGCGAAACCGGTACGAACACGAACTCCTACGGTTCTTTTGGAAGGAGGAGGTCGCCGAGGCGCAAGAGTTCGTCGTCGTTTTGAAAGCGAAACTCGATGCGGCCGCCGCGGCGCTTACGGACGAGCGCGACTGCAGTGCCGAAGCGCTCCCGCAGCCGGTTTTCAAAATCGTGTTCGTCGGCCGAGAGCAGGCGCGCCCGCTTGGCCTTGGGACGCGCGTCGGCCGCAGCGCCGGCCAACCGCTCCAGCGCGCGAACCGTCAAACCCTCGCTCGCAGCGCGCTGCGCTAGCGAACCGCGCGCGGATTCCGGCGCGGCGAGAAGTGCGCGCGCGTGACCGGCGGAAAGCCGCGCGTCGGCGAGCATCGCCTTGATCGTATCGGGGAGTGCCAGCAGCCGTAGCGTGTTGGCAATCGCGGGGCGGCTCTTGCCGAGCCGGCGGGCCACCTCTTCTTGCGTTAGGCCGTGCTCGTCGATGAGATACTGAAAGCCGGCGGCCTCTTCGAGCGCGTTTAAATCCTCGCGCTGCAGATTTTCGACGATCGCAAACTCGAGCGTTTGGCGATCGTCGGTGGAGCGAACGATGGCCGGAATCGAGGGTCGTTGCAAGGCCGCACTGGCGCGCCAGCGCCGTTCCCCCGCGATCAGTTCGTATCCGGTGCCGCGCCGCCGCACGATCACCGGCACCAAAACGCCATATTCGGCGATCGAGGCTTTAAGCTCGTCGAGTGCCGGGCCGTCGAACGTCTTCCGGGGCTGAAATGGATTGGGTGTGATCTCGGCTAACGGGATTTCGCGGACGACGTCTTGCGAGCTCGAAACCGGCACGGGGCTCTCGCCGAGCAGCGCGGCCAATCCTCGCCCCAAACCTCGCCGCGGCGTGCTCATGCCGAGGCTCGCGCCGGTTCGAGCATCTCGCGCGCCACCGCGAGATAGGCTTGCGCTCCCCGGCTCTTGAGATCGAAGAGGAGCACCGGCTTGCCGTATGACGGTGCCTCGGAGATCCGCACGTTACGCGGAATCTGCGTCTTGAAAATTTGTTCGGGAAAGAACTTCTCGAGCTCGCGAATCACTTCGAGCGCCAATCGTGTGCGGCCGTCAAACATCGTGACGAGAACGCCGCTGACGTGCAGCGTCGGGTTGAGCGCGTCGCGCACGCGCCAGATCACGCTGGTCAGCTGTGCGAGCCCTTCCAGAGCGTAGAACTCGGCCTGCACGGGAATGAGGCAGTCGTCCGCGGCGGTGAGCGCGTTGATCGTCAATAGGCCCAGCGACGGCGGCGAATCGATCAGCACGAAATCATACGCGCCGGCAACGGGTGCGAGTGCTTGACGCAGCCTCGTCTCTCGAGAGAGGGCGGCTACGAGCTCGACATCGGCGCCCGCGAGATTGATCGTCGCCGGCGCGAGCATCAGATTCTCGATTTCGGTACGCACGAGGACGTTCTCGAGGGGAATCTCTTGCATGAGCGCGTGATAGATGTCGTGCGTCAGGCGCCCTTTGTCGATGCCCAAGCCGGTCGTCGTGTTTCCTTGCGGATCGCTATCGACGACGAGCACGCGACTGCCAAGCATTGCGAGTGCCGCACCAAGATTGACGGCCGTCGTGCTTTTTCCAACGCCGCCTTTTTGGTTTACCAGCGCGATGATGCGACCCACTGGGTTTGTCTCCGTAATTATCTATGGAGTGCCGACGCGATCGAGGTACTGCTCGAGGTTTTGCAGCAGCAACGTCCGCTCGTTACGTTCGGGTTCGTCGGTGACCTGCTCGAAAAGCCAGCGCAGGGCGGCGCCGACGCGCTCGTCGCCCGCAAATCCCGGCTGCACGTCGCCTCGGCGCCGCATTGCGCCGATTACGTCGTCGCCGTCGACGGCCAAGTCGGCGACGGAGAAGGCTGGTTTCCTCGCCAGCTCCGCCCGGACGCGGTCTTCGAATCGTTCGTTGCTGTCGTCGCGCTTGGGAAGGCCGCTGCCGCTCACGTCCGCCTGCCGCAATACGAACAGGCGTTCGATGTTTTCCGGCTGGACTCTCCGTATGAAGCGGCGCAGCGCAGCGTCGGTCAGCTGCGGATCGGCGCTGAACATATGCTGGCGCACTAGATGCTCGGTCGTCTTTACGACGTCGTTGGAGAAGCGAAAACGCTCGAGCATCGCTGCGGTCATTTCCGCGCCGACGATCTCGTGACGGTAGAAGTGGGGGCCGTCCTTGGTTCGCGGCTTTCCGACGTCGTGCAGCAGTGCTGCTAAACGAATCGTCAAATCGCCGGGCGGAGATGCGTCGAGCGTCGCGAGCAAATGCGTCCAAACGTCGTATGCATGCCACTCATTCTGTTCGATACCGATGCCTTCGAGAAGTTCGGGCCAGAGATACGCCAAAACGCCGGTTTCGCGGAGTAGTTCCAAGCCGATCGACGGTTTGTGCGCCTTCACAAAAAGCTTTGTCAACTCGTCGTGAATTCGCTCGGCCGAAACGCTCGTTATCAGCGACGCGGCGTCCGTCATTGCTGCGCGAAGATTTGCGGTTGTCGAGTACTCGAAACGTGCCGCAAACTGCGCGGCACGAAGCACGCGCAGCGGATCTTCAATAAACGTTGCCGGGGCGAGGATGTCGATGCGGCGCTCGCGGATGTCAGCCTCGCCGCCGTACGGATCGATCAGTAAACCCGACGGGAGCGCGCGGGCGAGCATGTTCATCCGGAAGTCGCGGCGCGCGAGATCCTCTTGGAGGCTGACGTCAGGCCCGGCTTCGATCTCGAACTCCCGATGGCCCACGCCCAGAGAACGCTCGCGCCGGGGCAACGCCACGTCGACGGTTTCGGCGCCCACGGAGAGTTTCACGACGGAAAAGGAAGCGCCCACGACGTCGATGCGGCCAAGAGGCTGTAAGGCGGCGAGCAGCCCGTCGAGCGGCATCCCGGTTACCACGTAGTCCAGGTCCTTTGTGGTGATCGGCGCCGTTTCGAACTGCCCCCTGACTTCGTCGCGCACTCGCCCGCCGACGGCATACAGGCTTCCCTGCGGCAGCGCTGCCGTTAGCAGAGTATCGATGAAGAAACGCGCTTGCATAACCGATATCTTATACGTAGCCGGTAAAATTCAACTGCCCGACCTCAGGGTCGGGTAGTCCCCAAGGGCTCCCGAGGATTTCCTAATCTAAAAAGCATCCTACGGGTAGTTTGTAAGGAGGAATGCCGAGCGAGCCCTGGAAGCCAGGGCACGTCACCGTCGCTTAGATGCGTCGGATTTTGACGTTTACTACTTACTCTGTTCTTTATAGAAGGAGCCTAGTTTATTATGTTCAGCAATATCAAATCGATGATCCGCGACGAAGAGGGCGCGACGATGGTTGAATACGGTCTGCTCGTTGCCCTGATCGCGATGGTTGCCCTGGTCGGCGTGACGACCCTTGGCACGAACCTCAAGTCGCTCTACACGACCGTCGCGGGTTCGGTCTAAGCCTAGCTCTCTACGATTGGGGCGGCCTACCGTGGAGTCGTCCCCAATCAAGTAGCAAGTTTGGCGACTCCCGTCCCCGCACGCGACAGAGTCGCCAAAACCTATCACCCTAGGTCCACGGGAAAAAAGAGAAGCGAAAAAAGAAGAAGACGCCCCTACCTTACCTAGGGGCTTCTTCAATTTTGCGGCATTATATACTTGACGCACTAGGACTTACCTGCTAGAATAGTAGGCATGGAAGCGCCTAATACCTTATTCGAAGCCGTGGCCTGCTATGCCGACCCTGATCGGGCCCATGCTGCCTGGGTAGCCATCCGGTGGCCTAACGGCGTGGCTTGCCCGCGCATGGGCTGCGGCTCGGCCGACGTTCGTTATACCAAGACTCGCCGCGTTTGGCTATGCAAGGATTGCGGGCGGCAATTTACGGCCAAGGTCGGGACTATCTTTGAAGATTCCCCGTTGCCGCTAGGTAAGTGGATGATCGCGGTATGGCAGCTTTCCAACTGCCGCAACGGCTCTTCGTCTTGCGAAATCGCTCGGGCGCTCGGCGTGACCCAAAAAACCGCGTGGTTTATGCTGCACCGCGTCCGCCTCGGGATGCAAAGCGAAACCTTCACAAAGCTGCGCGGAGAAGTCGAAGCGGACGAAACGTATTTTGGCGGCAAGCCGCGCCACCGTAAGCCGCGCTCCGCAGCGATGAGTGCGCGTGGCGGCGAGTACGAGCAACCTATCAAAAGTTACGAAAAGGCAACGGTTTTTGGTATGCGTGAGCGTGGCGGCGAGGTTCGAGCTATGGTTGTCCCCGACGCTAGCCAGGGGACGTTATGGTGGCGGCTGCGGGATAATGTCGAGAAGGGTTCGACCCTTTACACGGACGCGGCAGGAGCCTATTTTGGGTCCCATTATCGGTGGGTTCACCGCGTTATCAATCACACGTTCGAGTACGTTCGCGGCAATGTCCACACGAATAACATAGAGTCGTTTTGGTCCGTCCTAAAGCGCACGATAAAGGGAACCTATATTTGTCCGCGACCGAAGCATTTGCAGAGCTATGTTGAGGAGCAGGTTTTCCGGTTTAACTCCCGCGAGGAGCGGGACGGATACCGCTTCTTAGTGGCGGCTAAGGGCGGCGACGGTAAGCGCATAACCTACAAAGAGCTAATCGGCAGCCTGAGCTAGTCGTCGTCGTCTTTAAATTTGGCCTTGCGGACCGCACCATAGCGGCCCCAGGCCCGCTTGAAGTTCCAAAGACCGTACTCTAGAGCGATTCCCACTACGTCGTACTGACCGATCTCATAGACGGCCATTAGCTCGCTAATGCGGGCCCTTACCTCGGTCCCGATCTGCGGGTTGATCTGGTCTTTCTTCTCGCCTTGGACCGCTGTCTTGGACATGGAAGCCTAGTATAGCAAGCTTGGCAACTTTATGGAAAAATATGGATAAATATGTTGACGCTTTCCGGCGTCAGGGCGTATTATGGGGGTGGGTCCGAACCTCTCCCTCTGTTGGGAGACTAGTACGGCCCTTTTATTGTTTCTTCGCCCCTATGCGGGTTATGAAGTAATCGCAGCGGTC
>JBEKRW010000044.1:0-13472 GCA_049517595.1 Candidatus Cybelea sp.
GTTCGGCCCCCAACGCCCCGGTTTGCTCGCGCAGTTCGGCGGCATGCCCGCTCGCTGCGGTTTGCGCCGTCTGCGCGGCCGCGATCCTTTCACGGACGCGCACCAGCTCGTTTTCCAATCGCAGCCGCTCGTCGTCGCTTTTCTGGGCCTCCGGATCGGTCCGCTCGAATCCGCGCTCCTGCTCTCGAGACCGCGCGGCCGCTTCGCGAAGCGACGCCGTCGCGGCCCGCGCGGTCGCAAGGTCGGCCTGGGTTCGCTCGACCTCTTCGTTTAGCGCCGCGATCTGCGCCCGCAAGCCGACGAGCTGCGATTCCGCCCGCCCTTGCTGCTCGCGCGCCGTGTCACGATCTCCAATGGCAGCGTGCGCGCGAGTCTGAGCGACTCGCAGCGCCTGCTCGGCCTCGTGGAGTCGCAACCGCATGCCGGCCAGGGACTCGCGGAGGCTTGCAGCCAAAAATCGACGGGATAGGATCGAGCGTTCGCGGGCAAACCGCCCCCCGGTAATCGCTCCACCTCCGGTAAGCTGCTCGCCGCTCAGCGTAACGATCGTGTCGCGCACGCCACGCCCACGAACGAGCTCGATCCCGGTCTCGAGCCCGTCGACGATCAACACGTTTCCAACCAAAAAGTTGACGATTCCGGTATAGCGCGGTGCCGTCTGCACGAGCGTGTGCGCGAAGCCGAGAACTCCGGGTACCGCGGCCAGCGCAGGGTCGAGATTTCGGCCTTGCCGATCGGAGAGCGTATCGAGCGGCAGAAACGTGGCGCGGCCGGCTTCTTTACGATTGAGAAACTCGACGCAGCGTTCCGCATCTTCCGAAGTCGTCGTGACGACGTTGGAAAGGCGAGCGCCGAAGGCAACGTCCATCGCGCGAGCGTAGCGCTCTTGAGTTGTGATCAGATTTGAAACGATATCCTCGATGCCGTGCAGCTCCCCGCGCTGGCGAGCTTCGACGACGGCTCGCGTACCCGGGACGTGTCCCTCGAGCGAGTTTTCCAGCTCTTCGATCGTGTGCAAGCGCGATTGCGCTGCGGCAACCTCGCCGGTTTGATCGCGATGCACGCCGAGCGCCGCCACGACGGCCTCTTGGGCGGCGGCCGCCTGGACGTCCGCGTTCTCCGCGCGCCCGCGAGCATCGAGCAGATCCTCTTCGAGCGTTGCGATTTGCCGGCGGCATTCCCCATGACGGTGCGCTGCCGCGCCCGCGGCGATTTCGAGCTGCTCGGCGCGCTCGCGGGCGTTTTGCTCTTCTCGTTCGAGACGCTCGGCTTCACTGCGAAGCGTTTGCGCTTGGACCCGCCGCTCCGCTTTGCGAGTTGCCAGCTCCGTCGCCTCGGCTTCAACTTCACGCAGCTCGGTAAAGACGTTTTCGAGCTTTGCGCGCGCCTGCGAAAGCGTCGCTTGTGCCTCGAGCTCGCGCTCCCGTGCTGCTTCCAACGCTTGCGCTAGCGGCGCCAGACGCGCTTCCAGCTCGTCCATCGCTGTAACGAGCAACGACCGCTCTCCGAGGACGCGCGCGGCATCCTGCGAGGTTTGCGTAGATTGCCGCTCGAGCGCTTCGCGCCGCGCGAGCGCCGCAGCGTATTCCGCTTCAACGCGGGCGACGTTGTTGCGTTCGCTTTGCGACTGCGAGCGCAGCTCTTCGAGCGCAAGCTCGCACCGATAGAGCTGGGTTCGCAGCCGAGCGACTTCGGCACCCAGGGTTGCCGCTTTTGCGGCGGCCACCGCCCGTTGCTCTTCGCCGCGTTCGAGCTCTTCGCGTAACGTGACTCGCTCGGCTCGGCGCGACGCGCCGGCCCGGAGGTAGCCCAGGATCTCCAAGTCGCGCACGCGCGCGCTAACGCGGCGGTAGCGCCTGGCCCGGCGAAGTTGGCTCTCCAGCTCAGGAATGCGCCGTTCAAGTTCGGCGATCAGATCGCTGATGCGAATGGCGTTCTGCTCGGTGCGTTCCAAGCGCCGCATCGACTCGTGCTTACGCGCCAGAAACTTCCCGATACCCGCGGTCTCTTCAAAAAGCGAACGCCGCTCGGCCGGCTTGCTGACGAGGATTGCGTCGATCTGCCCTTGCGAAACGATGGCGTAGGAACCGGGCCCGAGGCCCGTGCCCATCACCAAATCGACGACGTCGCGCAGACGTACTTGGCTGCGGTTGATGAAGTATTCGCTCTCGCCCACGCGATAGGCGCGCCGGGTTATTTCGACCTCGTTAAAGTCGATCGGCAACGCACCGTCGGAGTTGTCGAAGAGGATCGCGACTTCGGCAAGGCCCAGCGGCTTGCGGCCTTCGTTGCCCGCGAAGATCACGTCTTCGAGCCGTCCCGATCGGATGCTCTTGGTCGACGTCTCCCCGAGCACCCAGCGAAACGCGTCCACCAGGTTGGACTTCCCCGAACCGTTGGGACCGACGATCGCCGTGACGCCGTCGCCGAACTCAAGGGCCGTCGGCTCGGCAAACGTCTTAAAGCCGAACGATCGAATTTGTTTGAGTTTCACGTCCCGACCGCGCGTTGCAAGTCTTCGTCGCTTGCCGGAGTCAGCGAGAGCAGTGCAGCCTCAGCTGCCGCTTGTTGCGCAGCCTTCTTCGACGGCCCGTTCCCTTTGCCCAGAACCTTGCCTTTGACGCTGACTCGCGAAGAGAAGGCGGGGCTTTGTGGAGTGCCGCGACTGGTCTCCCGGTAGACGGGCGTGGCCGCCAAATGTTCCTGTGCGTAGTGCTGCAAGCGCGTCTTCGCATCCAGCAATGCATCCGTTCCGTGGTCCAACTGGTCGATGTGATGTTTAACGACGAACGTTCGCGCCTTTTCGAGCCCGTAACAGAGGTAGAGTGCGCCCACGAAGGCTTCGAAGGCGTCGGCCAAGACCGAGGTGTTGTCGCTCCCGCCGGCCGCCCGCATTCCCGCGCCGATTAACGTGAGCTCTGAAAAGCCGAGACGGCGCGCGGTTCGGGCAAGTTGCGCATCGTTGACGATCGCTGCTTTGCGCAGCGTCAGCAGTCCCTCCGACTCCTGCGCGAATTGCTCGAAGAGCCAGCCCGCCGTGATGCATCCCAGAACGGAGTCGCCGAGAAACTCCATCCGGTCGTTTGAGCGGCCGCCTCGCTCTCTTGCATAGCTCTGATGAACGAAGGCCATTTCGAAGACGCTTAATTCGTCGCGCTTGCGAATGCCTGCAAGGCGAAGCAGGGCGCGCAGCCGCCGCCGGTACGCTTCGCCGCTCACGTTACGACTCTGAACGAACCTTGCCGAGGACGATGACGCTGTTGTGGCCACCGAATCCAAACGAGTTGGAGAGCGCAACGCGGATCGGCGCATGGCGCGCCACGTTGGGCACGTAGTCGAGGCGGCATTCGGGGTCGGGGAACTCGTAGTTGATCGTCGGAGGCATGATGTCGTGGTACACGGCCAGCGCGGTTGCGACGCCCTCGATGCCGCCGGCCGCGCCAAGGGCGTGTCCGTGCATCGATTTGGTCGAACTAACTCCGATTCGGGCAGCATACTCGCCAAAGGTCTTTTCAATCGCCCGAGACTCGGCGGGATCGCCCACCGGCGTCGAGGTTCCGTGCGCGTTGATGTAATCGACGTCTTCAGGGCCGATGCCGGCGCCCTCGAAGGCGCGCGCAAATGCTAGCCGGACGCCCCGGCCCTCTGGATCGGGCGCGACGAGATCGTAGGCATCAGCCGACTGGCCGTAGCCGAGAAGCTCGCAGTAGATCTTCGCGCCGCGAGCCAGTGCGTGTTCGTACTCCTCGAGCACCAGGATCCCCGCGCCCTCGGCAAGGACGAATCCGTCGCGCTCGCGGTCGAACGGGCGGCTCGCTCGAGCCGGATCGTCGTTGCGGGTCGACATCGCTCGCATCGAACAAAAGCCGCCGATCGCCAGGGGAGATACCGTCGCCTCACTGCCGCCGGCAATCATGGCAATCGCATCGCCGTGCGTGATGAGGTTAAATGCGGTCGCGATGGCGTCGTTGCCGCTCGCGCAGGCGCTCGCCGCTGCAAAGAACGGCCCCTGAAAACCATACGCCATCGAAATGTGTGCCGTCGCGGCGTTGGCCATCAGCATCGGAATGAAGAAGGGCGTTACTTTCGACCACGTTCCGTTTTCGTTGGCTTTGTCGGAGTTGAGCCAGAAGGTGATGATTCCGCCGATGCCCGTCCCGACGATGCCTCCGACCTTCTGTTTGAACTCCGGATCCTCGGGCAGTTTGGCATCCTCGATCGCCTCGCGGGCAGCGACAAAGGCGAACTGCGCGAAGCGATCCATGCGCCGCGCTTCTTTTCGTCCGATGAGCTGCTCGGGATTCCACTCTTTGACTTCGCCCGCAAATCGCGTATCGAACAGGCTGGCATCGAAGGCGGTGATTGGAGCGATTCCGGATTCGCCGGCGATCAGGCGACTCCAAAAGTCCTCGCGGGTGTTGCCGACCGGAGTAACCGCTCCGAGTCCCGTCACGACGACTCGCCGGCGGGCAGGCGGCTGCATTCTGGAGGGGCTCAAAACTTCAGCAAGTTACGGCGGCGTCGGGGTGGTTCCCCCTGCCTTTCGCCGACCTCCGCCTTGCGCTGACCCCGCGTGCCGGATATAATCAGGGGCTGTCTGCCACATAAGGGTGTGGGGCACTACTCGATCACCGAAGGGACGTTATGAAGCGGACTTTTCAGCCGCACAACCGCCGCCGCAAGCGCGTGCATGGATTCATGGAGCGAATGAGCACCAAGGCCGGGCGTAAGGTGCTAGCGCGCCGCCGGAAGAAGGGGCGCCATCGTCTCACGGTCTGATGAGCCAGGTGGCAAGCCTGCGCCGGCAAGCAGATTTTGCCCGGCTGCGCCGCCAAGGCCGTCGCGTTTCGACCAAGAGTCTGACCATTTACCGTAGCGATGCGCCGCCGGGAGATGCATCTTCCCTCGTCGGAATCACCGTCAGCAAGTCGATTGGAAAGGCCGTGGTCCGCAACAAACTACGCCGACGTTTGTCGGCAATCGTTCGGGAAGCGCTCGCACCGCGTGTCGCAATGCGGCTGCTTGTCGTCGCACGACCCATTGCCGCCCAAGCGCGTTTTTCCGATTTGCTGGGCGAAGTAACTTCGGCCTTGGAACCCGCGTAGGAGATCGCATGCGAGCCACCGCCTTGGGACTCATCCGCGCCTACCAACTCCTGATCTCGCCGCTGCTTCCCCCGGCCTGTCGCTTCTACCCAAGCTGCTCGAACTACGCCGCGGCGGCGGTCCGGGAGCACGGGGTAGTCCGAGGTAGCTGGCTAGCCTTCTCTCGCCTTGCTCGCTGCCATCCGTGGCATCCCGGCGGCGTCGACTTCGTACCCGCCGCGGCGCCGCACGGCGCGCGCCACCTGGAATCGAGGTAGGCGGTGCACTGGCTCGATCCCTTCGTAAGCTTCATCTGGTGGGTCGTCCTGGCGATCGACAAGCCGATCGGAAATCTCGGCTGGAGCATGATCATTCTGGCGGCGCTGATCAGGCTGGTCTTCTGGCCGCTTAATACCGCGCAGTTCAAGGCGTTCTTGAAGATGCAGAAGATTGCGCCGATGCTAAAGCGCGTTCAAGAGCGCCACAAGGACGACAAGCAAAAACAGCAACAGGAAACGATGGCGCTGTATAAGGAGCAGGGCGTCAATCCGTTCGCCGGCTGTTGGCCGATGCTCGTGCAATACCCGGTCATCATCAGCGTCTACTACGTGGTGCTCAACCACAAGCTGCAGTTCGCCAATCAGAACTGGCTTTGGATCGGAAGCGCGTTCACCAGCGCCGTCTCGGCGCCTAAGCTTTTCGGGACGCCGATCTTCGCCGCGAGCCTGGCGCTGCCCGACCTCTTTCTGATTCTGGTCTACGCGCTCTCGATGTACCTCAGCGTTCGCTACGTCAGCATGCCCGCGACCGACCCGCAGCAAGCTCAAATGCAGCGGTCGATGGCGGTTTTTTCGCCGGTCATGCTCGGCTTTCTGGGATGGAAGTACCACTGGCCGTCGGCGATGGTCCTCTACTGGTGCTGCTACAACATTTTCACGATGGGACAGCAGTTCTATCTGCTGCGCCGCTACCATCAGCCTCTGGCCCTGATCGACGGCGAGCACGTGATTACCGAAGGCGCTTCGAGCGGCAACGCGTCTGGTAAGGCAGCCTCGGGCAAGGCTTTGCCGAGCAGTAACGGCGCTGCGCCGTCGAATCAGCCCCGTGCGGCGCGCTCGTCGCGGTCAAAACGAAGAAACAAAAAAGGCAACTAAACATGCTCTACGAAGACGATTTCGAGTTCGAAGAACAGCCCGCGGACGTGCGGGACCGCCCTATTCCGGGCAAGTCCGGAGGCGGAAGAAACGGCGGAGGCACCGGCCGGCGGCGCGACCCGCGTCGTAGTCCGGCGGCGCCGCGCGAGCGACAGGCTCTCCCCGACGAGGCGAAACCCGCGCGAGACCTTCTCGCCGACATTCTCGAGCGGATGGGGGTGGGGCCAATCGACATCGACTATATCGCGCGTCGCGAGGGCGAATATCTGGAAGTAAGCGGCCCGCATCTGGGCATGCTGATCGGACGCCACGGGAATACGCTCGAAGCGCTGAATCTGGTCTTCAACAACGCGCTCAATGCAGGCGTTCGGAACAATCGCCACTACTTTACGATTGACGCCGAGGGTTACCGCGCCGCGCGCGCCGAGCAACTGAAAAACCTCGCGCTGGCAACGCTCGAGCGCTGCGTCCGCGAGCGCTCGCCGCAAAAGCTCGAGCCCATGCTGCCCTCAGAGCGAAAGATCGTTCATCTCGCGCTTGCCGATTCCGAGGCCGTGCGCACCGAATCGGAGGGTGAAGAGCCGGAGCGCCGAGTCGTAATCTTTCCCCGTTGAGCCGAGGCTCACCAGGGGCCCCAACAACTTCAAAAGGCGCTACGCCGTGCGGGCTCCGCGCCCCCGGCGGCAAAGGCGCCGGGGCCCCCGTTGAGCCGAGGCCCCTCAATAAGGGGAGCGATGCCTGACGGGGCTTCCACGACCATCGTCGCGGTCGCGACGCCTCCGGGAAGAGGTGCGATCGCAATCGTGCGCGCCAGTGGTCCGTCGGTCCCCGAACTCGCCCGCCGGCTCATTCGAACGAAATCTCGCCTGCGGCGCCGCGTAGCGACGTACGCAACGATCGTGGACGAGAGCGGCGACCTGCTCGACCACGGCCTGGCGATTTTTTTCCAAGCGCCGCACAGTTACACGGGCGAAGATATGCTCGAGTTGCAGATTCACGGCTCACCAGTCGTGGCCCGCGAAGTCGTTCGCGCAATGCTCGCGTCCGGCGCTTCGCTGGCCGAGCCAGGCGAGTTTACGCGACGCGCATTCCTCAATGGGAAGATGGGGCTTCAAGCCGCGGCGGCCGTCGCCGACATCATCGACGCCCAGACACGCTCCGCTGCACGCGCCGCGCTCGCCAACTTCGACAGCGGGCTGGCGCACGAGGTTCGCGCCGTGCGAAGCGATCTGGCCACGATCTTGCAAGAGCTCGAGGGTACGATCGACTTTCCCGACGAGGTTCCCGAACCCGATCGTGCCGGACTCGAGGCGAGGCTGGCGCCGATTCGCGGGCGTTTGGAGCGCGTTCGCCGCGATGGCGAGCTCGGGAAAATCGTGCGCGAGGGACTTGGAATCGCTATTGTCGGGCCGCCGAATGCCGGAAAATCGTCGCTGCTCAACGCGCTGCTGGGCACGCAACGCGCCATCGTCTCCGAGATCCCAGGGACGACGCGTGATACGATCGAGGAGGGCATCGTCGTCGACGGTGTGCCGGTCGCGCTTATCGATACCGCCGGCATCCGGGCCCACGCGGACCGTCTCGAAGCGCAAGGCATTGCGCGCACGGAGCGCGCGCTCGAGGGAGCCGCCATCGCTCTGGTCGTCGTCGACGGCTCACAGCCGCTCGACGCGGGCGCCCGGCGGCTCCTCGACCGCACGCAAGACCGGCCGCGAATCCTTTTTCTCAACAAGGCCGACTTGGGCACCGACCCGGCATTTGCCGCGCAGTGGCCGGATGCAATCGCCGGCAGCGTACACGACGCCGGCACGCTGGAGAAGCTTCGGCGTGCGATTGCGAGCATCGGCTGGAACGGCGAACGCTTTGACGCGACTCGACCTCACCTGGCGTCGTTATACGAGTTCGAAGCCACCGACGCCGCGCTGCGGGCGCTGGCGCGCGCCGGCGAAGCACTCGACGCGAACGAGGCGATCGATTTCGTGGCCACCGAGCTTTCGCACGCGTTTTACGAACTCGGGCATGTAAGCGAGCAGGCTGCCGCCGAAGAGATCGTTACCGGCATCTTCTCCCGTTTTTGTATCGGCAAGTAAACTGACAACTCACCAGGAGATCGAAATGCGACGGATCTTTTTAACCGGCTTGATCGCCGCCGCCCTGCTCGCGCCACGTGCCGCTTCGGCGGAGATCGTGCCCGCCTTTGGCATCACGATTCAAAGCTGCGTCGTCAATTCAAACGGTGGCGGTTTGACCAACGGCGTCAACATCGTCTATTACAACACGCACCCCTCCCCAGCCACGGAAGTGGATTTTCTCGTGCGCTATCACGGGCACGCCTACGTGCTGACCGACCGTGGAACGTTCACGCAAAACGCCCAAATCAATCATAATCTCGCCAACTCGCTGGTCGGCCGGTCCTGGCAGGGTACCAAGGCGAAGCTCTGCACGGTTCAGCGCGTCTATCTTGAAAACGGGAAAGTGTTGCAATAGCGCATGCATTCGCTCGAAATGTCGGGTGCCGTCGCGCGCAATTGGTGGATGTGGCTGATCCGGGGAATCGCCGCAATTCTCTTTGGATTACTGGCGTTTCGGTGGCCTGGTAACACGCTGGTCGTCATCGGTCTTCTCTTTGGTGCTTACGCTTTGGTAGACGGCATCTTTGCGATCCTTGGTACGATACGCGCAGTTGAGGAGCATCAGCGCTGGTGGCCGCTCATGCTCGAAGGCATCGTTGGACTGCTGATCGCTGCGATAACCTTCTGGGACGTCGGAATCACTTTGGTCGCACTTTATTTTACGATTGCAGCGTGGGCGTTCGTTACCGGAGTTTTGGAAATTATCGCTGCGATTCAGTTGCGGTCGCACGTGACCAACGAGTTCTGGCTCATCATCGCCGGAATTGCATCGATCCTCTTCAGCGGTTTGATGGTTTGGTTTCCACTTGCCGGAGCGCTGGCGCTCGTTTGGCTCATCAGCGCGTATGCAATCGTGTTTGGGATTTTGATGATCGCGTTCTCGTTGCGCTTGCGCGGACACTCGGGCGCTCTAACGGCCCAGTCGACGGGCTGACCTCCGGTGGCGTTCGACGATGCCGGCACGATCGTCGTGGGCGGCGGACATGCGGGCGTAGAGGCCGCGCTGGCGGCGGCGCGGCTTGGCGTTCCCACAATTCTGGTGACCGGAGATCCCGAGAGGATCTGCACGTTACCCTGTAACCCGTCGATCGGCGGCAGCGCTAAAGGGCAACTGGTTCGCGAGATCGACGCCCTCGGCGGGGCAATGGCGGGCCTTGCGGACCGCTCCAGCCTTCATTCTCGGTTTCTCAACGAGAGCAAAGGGCCGGCGGTGCGGGCTCTGCGCCAGCAAATGGATAAGCCGCGATACGGCAAGCTGGCGACGGCGTTGCTGCACGCGCAAGCCGATCTCACGATCGTCCAGGGACTGGTCGAGGGGCTGATCGTTGAGAGTGGCGCGGTCCGCGGCGTCATCTGTGCCGGCGGGGAGCGGTATCACGCAAGAAGGATAGTCCTTGCGACCGGAACCTTTCTTGGCGGAAAGTCTTTCTGTGGGAACGTTGTCCGAGAAGAGGGCCGGTTTGGCGAGGCGCCGGCGCGCGGGCTGGCCGATACCCTGCGGCGTCTCGGTTTTCCGACGGCCCGGCTGAAGACCGGAACGCCGCCGCGCATCGACCGCGACACAGTGAACTATAATGCGATGACGCGGCAGCCGCCCAGCTCGCATCCGCTGCTGTTTTCGTACGGGAGCGAAGAAGAGTTTGCTGGGCCGCAACTGCCGTGCTATCTCACGCAAACCAATGCGCGCACGCATGCGCTAGTGCGCGATAATCTCGCGCATTCGCCGCTTTACGGACTCGATCTGATTCGCGGGATCGGTCCACGATATTGCCCGTCGATTGAAGACAAGGTCGTAAAGTTCGCGCACAATCCGGCGCATCAAATATTCATCGAACCGGAAGGCTGGGACGAGCCCACGCTCTACGTCGGCGGGTTTTCGACGTCGCTTCCGGCCGAGATCCAGCTCGAAATGCTTCACACACTGCCGGGTCTGGAGGAGTGCAGCGTTCTTCGCGCCGGCTACGCCGTGGAGTACGACATGGTCCCGCCGACGGAGCTGCGCGAGACGCTGGAGACTCGGCGGATCGCCGGGCTCTACCACTGCGGGCAACTCAACGGCACCTCGGGCTATGAGGAGGCCGCGGCACAAGGGCTCGTCGCGGGAGTCAATGCCGCGCGGGCGGCGCGTGGTGAAGAACCGATGCGGCTAAGCCGAGCCCAGGCCTATATCGGCGTCCTCATCGACGATTTGGTTACGAGAGGCGTTGACGAGCCCTATCGGATGCTCACCTCGCGCGCCGAGCACCGAGTCATCCTACGCCACGACAACGCCGACTCGCGGCTGACGCCCGTCGGGCGCGAGATTGGGCTGGTCGACGACCGCGCCTGGGAGCGCTTCAATCGGCGGCAAGAGACGCTCCAGTTCGCGCGCCGATACGCGGAAAGGACTCGCATCTCCGATGAACGGATCGGCGAGGAGCGCTTTTCGGGGGGAAGCACGATTGCCGACGCTCTGCGCCGGCCCGCCCTCTATTTCGGCGACGTTGCCGATCGCTTCGATCCCCGGCTCGAGGCAGAGATCGGCGAACGCGTGGCGATCGAGCTGAAATGCGAGGGCTACGTTCGCCGTCAGGAGCTCGCCATCGAGAAAGCCTCCAAAACCGAGAATGCGACGATACCTTCGGATTTTGACTATCGCTCGATCGCGGCACTCTCCGCGGAGGCGCGCGAAAAGTTCACGTCGCGGCGCCCCCGGACGCTCGGGATGGCCGGACGAATTCCCGGGATAACGCCATCCGACGTCGCCATCGTCGGTCTCTTCGTCCACAAGGGCCAGCGCGAGAGCCTCCCGGTGCCGACGGCCTGACCGTTGGCGGCCCTCGAAGAGCTTCTGGCCGGCGAAGGGCTCGAAGCCGATGCCATCGACGCGCTGTCTCGCTACGGCCGGCTCGTTCTCGAAGCAAATCGCCACTTCAACGTGACGGGAGCGACCTCGCCCGAGGAGATCGCGCACCATATCAGCGACAGCCTTTCGGTCGTCCCGCACCTGCGGGAGCCCTATGTTGACGTCGGGTCGGGCGCCGGCTTCCCGGCGATCCCGATAGCGATCGTAACGGGAATGCGCGTCACGCTGATCGAGGCGACGCTCAAAAAGGCTCGGCTCCTCGAATCGCTTTTGGAAGCCCTGGGACTTCGCGGGAACGTCCTGGCGGAGCGCGCCGAGGCCGCCGGCCACCGGCCGGAGCTGCGCGAGCACTTTGCGAGCGGCACCTGCCGCGCCGTGGCGACTGCCCCCGCGGTTGCGGAGCTGCTTCTGCCGTTGATCGGGATCGGTGGTGCCGCGGTGCTTCAGCGCGGCAGGTCCGATGAGAGCGAACGACTAGCCCTCGAAGACGCTTCGCTGGTGCTTGGGGCTCGTCTCGAAAGCGACGAGGAGATCGCCGGGGGTCACCACATCATTCTCTTGCGGAAGCTCAGGGAGACGCCGGTGCGCTTTCCGCGCCGGACCGGGGCTCCGCAGAAGCGGCCGCTTTGCCAATAGATTTCCAAGATGTTCCCCGTGAAACAAAACCCCACAAACAACCAAGCCATCGTTTGGTTTGGTGATGGAATGATTGCCAAAGTACTCCCACTCAGACCCCGCGGTTTCGCGCTTAGGTCCCGCCCGCGGCACGCTTCGCGAAACAGCACAGCCATTGGGATGAGCGGCACCGAGAAGATCGCGGCTAGGATGAGCCAGACCGGACTTTGTAGCGGGCTAGGAGAGAGCGTAAGCCAGAGCGATAGGGCGACCGTCTCGATGACCGCCGCGATCAAAAGCAAAAGCACGGCGCACAGCACTGCAATCACCAGCCAGAAGGCCACCATCCGCACAACCAGTCCCTTCGCCGCCCTGTCACACGGTTACTTTGTGATACAAAGTTAGTTTTGCCAAGCCCCGTCTCGTGCCGGGATAAGTGACCAAGTGTTTCCCGTGGAACAAAATTGCGGCATTATATACTTGACGCACTTTAGGGAGCGGTTTGTCTGGATTGGCGTTGCTCTCTCAGCTTGCGGTAAGATACCGGGGTGAAAGCCAAGCCTACACCATCGGAGTCCGAAAAAGAGCGTTTTGAGAAGGACCTCGCCGCCCTGTTAGTCGTCCCGAAAACGGAAGTGGAGGCGTTGGAGGCGGGCCGGACTAAGAAGCGCCGCAAGTCGCCCAAGCCCACATAGAATCAGAAAGCCCCGCGGTTGGTGCCTCCCATTAGGAGGGAGAACCAGGCGGGGCTTTCCTTCGATCAAGCTACTCAGCTTAGACCAGTTCTGTGCTGCAACGATACTATCACGGCGCGCAGAGAAATACCTGTGAAAAGGGAGTTCCGCCCGGCGGGATTCGAACCCGCGACCTGATCTTTAGCACAGAACTGCTCTTCCGCTGAGCTACGGGCGGCTAACGCTCCGCGGCGGTTCCATATCAGGCACTCCCGGGGCGTTGCTTTCCTGTGGCGTAGCCCGGTCCTGCCTTTCGTGGGCATAGCCATAATTTGCTAGAATCGGACCTAGCATGAGCACGACCTATCTCTACGTGGACGAGGCTGGCAGGAGCCGGCTGCGCGGTACTCTTTCCAGGGAACAGCCGTACTTTATCGTGGGCGTGCTGATGACAAATGACCCGAATGCTCTCCGTGGAGCGATTGCTCGGGCACGAGCCGCTTTTCACTTCCCGCATGAGCTGCATTGGACAAAGCAAGGCAATCTTCGCAATCAGGTATACGAGCGCGTCGTTGCGGAGGTTCGAAAAGTTAACCAATGGGCGTATAAGGCGACCTGTATCCCGGTCGAAAACTTCGATCTGTCTTATTACGGCAACCGCGAGGACCGTGCATATAACCGTATGGTTCGGATGGGTATAGAGATGGCGCTTTTCCGTTACCCGCGTATACCTATCCGAGAAGACTTCGACATTACGATCGACATGAAGCAACGACTCGCTGCCGACAACTGCATCGAATACATTCGCCAGCAATGCGAGGGCCCCGAAATAATCGGGAGGAACGGTGAAGAGTTTCTTAAGTTTCGATCTGTGGAAGTCCGCGAGGTTGACTCGAAAACCAGCGATCTGGTTCAACTGTGCGACCTGTTTAGCGGAGCAAAGAACTCTTTGTTAGCAAAAAACTGCG
>JBEKRW010000045.1:0-13312 GCA_049517595.1 Candidatus Cybelea sp.
GACGATGAGCCATGTGTTCGCAATCTGGATGTGCCCAGACGCACCCTTGCTATCACCTCTGCTCAGAACGCGGCCGCCGAAGACCTTCTCGTAGAAATCCGCCGATCGGTCGATGTCGGCCACGGTGATAAAATGCGTGACGGTGAACCCATCGCGCGGGGGCATTTCATAGCTCTTCTGTTCGATCTGTACGCCGCTCATTGATTATCCCTCCCAAATACAGTGCTCGTCCGCTAATACCGGCTCTCTCGCATTCATACCTGGTGCAAGTATCGCGCGATACGTGGTGTCGTTTCACTTCTTTCCGTCGCTACGGCACAGGGCTCGCCGTAGCGAACCCTGTGTTGTGTCGACTGGTCGGTGAGTGGATTATCTGTTGCTGATTGCTGCACCGACCGGTTCGTCGAAAGCCGCGCTCGTACCGTAGTGCGTCATATTGCCACCGGCCGGGTAGTTCCAGCGGCCGATGCTGGTGTCGGTGCGGCCGCAGTAGCCGGAGCCTTCTAAATCCGGACCGGCGATGAAGTTGCGGGAGTAGTACCGGTCGATGACCGGCTGATCGACGTCGCACGCCGCGCCGCCGACTGAGTTGTTGAGTGGGATCATGCTGGTAATCGCTACACTCGAACCCGAAACCGAAGCGCGGTAAATGCAGCTCGTCTCATTAGGCGGCCCCTGGCCATTGCATTCCTGGTCGCCGATCGCAAGTTTGTTCGCAACCTTATCCCACTGAACGACGCCCGTGAAGTAAATGGTTCCACCGGTGAGGTTGAGCGGCATCAGCGTCTGATTCGCGCCTGCCGGCAGCTCCGCGAGAGCGAAGGTGCAATAACTGGAGGAAGTGCATCCGTCGACGTACAGGTTGCCCTGCGGATCGTAGGTCGCGTTCCAGTAGGACGCGATGGCGTTGGTCGCGTAGACGGCGGGCGTTCCCGCACCGTTGGGATAGACCAGCACTTCGCCGGACGCACTCGAAGGGCCGCTGCCGTTGTATTGGTTTACGACCGCAAGGTTGCCCGTCGTCTTGTCGACTGCGCAGCCGTCAGGGCCGCCGTCAGGGTCAGTCAAGGTCGCAAGCAACACGCCGGTGCGTGAATACTTGAAGATCTGATCGCTACCAGTGGCGGGAATCCAAATGTTGCCGTGATCGTCGTTGCAAAGGCTTTGCGGCTGGCTGAAGCCGGTTAGGGTTCCCTCGAGCGTCATTTGGGGCAGGGCCATCATGTACACGTCGCCGCTGCTGTAGTCAGAGACGAAGAGGACCGCCGGCGTCTTTGCGAGATCCGGCGACAACCAAGACTTGTGATGGTCGGGATGCGGCGCGACATCGGCGACGGCATGGCTGCGGTGCCGTAGCCCGGCCGGCTGCGCGCTGGAGAATCCGGCGGGATTAAAGCCCGTCGAAGCTTGGCTGGAGGATTGTAATCCGGCACTGCTGCTACAGCCGGAGATGAGTACGGTAGCCGCGATTACGCCCACGGCGTACGTCGCAAACCTAGATATTTTCACTAAAATTGCTTCCTTCTTGCTTTCATTAAGCTTAGAGCGACGAATCGAACGATTCCCAAGGATAACGAAGAAGACGACCGAGTAGTTCCGTCGGAGCCTCAGCCGCCCAGCCGTGGCGCTGCCAGACGGAACGACCGACCCCGATTCTACGTTAACTTTCCGTGAAAATTTTCAGTCCTCGGATGCTGTCGCTATGTGTCGCCTCGGGCATTGCCTTTCTTTCGGCCTGCTCGGGCTCGCAGCCGACAGGTAACGCTGGCGAAGCGATGATTCCGAAAACCGCCGAGTCCCTGCGATCGCGGTACGCCCGTACCTCCCGTCTTTATAACGACGACTACGCGATCCAGCACGTGGTGATGCGTTGCGCTGCAAGCCCGAGCCGTTGACGGCGCCGTTCGATATGAGCCATCGGCACAGTGCATGGGCGACAGACTACGCTGGTGGCAACATGAACGGCTTTAGCCAGGGGCACTGGCTCTGCAGCCGTTCCCGAGTCTGTCCGCAGCGCAGCCTCCGGGCCTACTCGTACGTCCCGCGGAGCGAGGTTCAACCGTACTACACGATGGCCGAGACGTACACGTTCGCCGACGATATGTTTGAGACCAATCAGGGCCCAAGTTTTCCAGCGCATCAGTATCTTATCAGCGGGACCTCCACCATCGCGGACGGCTCCGTGCTACGCGCATCGGAAAATCCGTTCACGCCCACGCAGAACCCGACCGGCGGATGCGATTCGCCGGAGGGATCGACCGTCGAACTCATAGACGAAGGCGGCAGCGAGAATCAAACCGCTTATCCGTGCTTTTCGCGGAACTCGCTAATGCAAGAGATCGGCGAGGCCGGCCTGACCTGGCGCTATTATCAGCAAACCTCGGGCTCCGGCTTATGGAACGCCGTGGACTCGATCCAGCCGCTTTGGAATACTTCGAACTATGCAAACGTGGTCTCACCCTCGAAGCAGTTCCTACAGGATATCGCCGCTGCGAAACTCGCGAACGTAACGTGGATCACGCCCAGCGCCAAAGAGTCAGACCATGCCGGAGTTACCGACGGCACGGGACCGTCGTGGGTCTCAAGCGTCGTTAACGCGATCGGAGAGTCCCCCTATTGGAGCTCGACGGCGATCATCGTCGTTTGGGACGACTGGGGCGGCTGGTACGACCACGTGGCGCCGCCGACGTACAACTCCTACGAGCTTGGCTTCCGCGTCCCGCTGATCGTTATCTCGCCGTACGCAAAGACGGGCTACGTCTCGCACGTTCAGCACGAGTTCGGCAGCATCCTGAAGTTCACCGAAGAGACGTTCGGCCTGCCGTCGCTGGGCACAACCGACGCGCGCGCAGACGATCTTTCCGACTGCTTCAACTTCGACCAGAGCCCCACGGTCTTTAGCCCGATTGCTGCGCCGCTGGGGGCGAAATACTTCCTCAGTCAGCCGGCCTCGAACGTCTCGCCCGACACCGACGAGTAGGAACGATAGACGACGACTTCGCGATGGTCTAAGGATCCACACAGCACGAAGGACTAGAATCGCTGCTGTCTAGGAGAAAGCACTTTGAATAAAGCAGCGGGTTTTGGATTTGTCGCCATCTCAGTCGTGGGACTTTCCGTTTGTGCGTGCGGTCGCCAAATCACTCCAAACCCTCCGGGGCTGGGAGCTGGCGGCGCTCCTCCGGGCTATGTATCCCTAGTCTTTGACGTTGCTCAGCCGTTCAATTTCTCGAACTACGAGTACATGTTCGTCTTTAACACGTCGGGCAGTGGCGTCACGCCGTCGACGGACACGGCGCAAACGAATTGGGCGGGCTATCGAATTGCCTTAATCGCGCGGGGTAACGGCGTCGCATCGTCTGGCGAAGTGGTCCAGTTCGTCCCGCCCAAGGCCGGCAAAGGACCGCCCGGGTGGCTGCCGCTCAACACAACGCCGCTACAGTTTTCATACAACGCGAACAGCAACGGTGCCGGAACGGAGTTTTCGATGCTCGTTCAAAAGTCGGTTCTTTGGGGATACTCGCCCTCGCCGTCGCCCTCATCTTCGCCGACTCCTACGCCTTCGAGCCTTTGGACCTTTAACGCGTTCACCGCGGGAATTAGTGCGAGCCAAGGACAGTGGGTGTTCGCGGACTCGCTCGGCGCCGGCGGTCCCATCGATCCGCAGTTCATTTCGCCGAAGCTCTGCTTTACCGAGCCCTTCGAAAACACGTACACCGGCCAGTACATGCAAGGCGATCCGACGGCACAGATCACTAGCGTAGAAATTGCCAATAATCCAGCGTCGCCGTCACCATGCCCGTAAGTTACCAATCAACGTCTAGGCCAATAACGCGATGGCGCCGAAAGCCTTGCCTTCTCTAAAGGAGGCGCGCATGAAGCGTCTATGTAGCGTCCCAGGCGCGTGCCTGAGCGCCGCACTTTTAACCGCGTGCGTCGGGGGCATCAACAACGGCTCTACCGCAACGCCAGTGCTGGTCGCGCCGCTCGGTACCCACAGCAAAACCTTCAGCTACACCGGCGCAGAGCAGACTTTTAAGGTGCCCAAGGGCGTGACGCGGCTTACTGCCGCAGTTTCGGCTGCGGTCGGCAGTCACGGCTACTACGGTACCGGTGGCGGCGCCGCAGGCGGTTTGGTGACCGCTACGATTGCCGTCACGCCGGGAGAATCGATCGCCGTGTTCGTGGGCGGCGCCGGCGGCAGCTACGGCGACGGCGGCTTCAACGGCGGCGGCAGCAGTGGCTTCCCGGGCTACTATGGTGGCGGCGGTGGCGGAGCCTCGGACCTGCGTCGCGGCGGTAGCGCGTTGAAAAACAGAGTGGTTATTGCGGGCGCCGGTGGCGGCGGCGCCGGCTTTTACGGCGGGGATGGCGGCAGAGGGGGCGCCGGTGGCAGTCTCATTGGCGGCAGCGGTACCGGCGGCGGCTACGGCAAGGAGGGTGGCGGCGGTGGCAAGGGTGGCACTCAGCACAAAGGCGGCATCGGCGGGGCAGCCGGCAAGGTGGCCAGCGGCAACGGCGATCCAGGCGGCCAGGGCAGCATAGGCGTCGGCGGCACGGGCGGCAATGGCTACAAGGCCAGCGGCTACGGTGGTGGTGGCGGCGGCGGCGGCGGCGCTGGTTACTACGGCGGGGGTGGCGGCGGCGGCGGCGGGGCCGGACGCGTAGGCGGCGGCGGTGGAGGCGGCTCGTCGTACGTTGAGAAGAGCGCGACCAACGTCAAGATGCTTCAAGGCGGCGGCTCCAGCGGAAACGGCGTTATCGTGTTGTCCTGGTAGAGAGGATCGCGCAAGGCGGCGATAGGCGTACGGCGGCGTCATTGCCAGAACCGTAGGGACGCGCTTTTACGACGCGCACTTTGCGCTTCTCTTATCGAAAGCCCCGATCCGCCGCAGTAGGGCCCTGACGCCAAGTTCGAACGCTTTCGTACGGTTGGGCCATTAGAGTTAGCATCGTGATGAATAAATCGATCCTGCTCGTAGCTTGCGTGGCCTTTGCCGTTTCGAGCCCTGCGAGCGCGAGCAATGCGACCGCGCCTGCGAGGGCGACCGCGGTCGTGAAGAGCTTCTACGGCTGGTATCTCGTGCAGCCAAACCATGAATGGACGGCGCATCTTTCGCAGATCAAGTCCACGTTCGATCCGAGTCTTTACGCGATGCTCGAGACGGTCTTGCATAGCAAGGCCAACAAAGAAGAGCCCGTCATGGATTTGGATCCGTTCGTCAACGCCCAGTGGGATGCGACGTCCTACCTCTTGGGAGCGCCGGTCGTCAAAGGCGCCGAAGTATGGATTCCCGTGACCCTCAATCCCGCCGGACACCCAAACCCCAAGACAAATCTTATCGCAGTCGCGCGAGCGGACGGATCGGGCCGCTGGGTAATCTACGACTTCGTTTACGATGCGACGTTCAACTTGCGCGGCTTCCTGCGCAAGCAGCTCAAGAATGGCGCGAGCTAACGGCTCACTTGAGAACCCGCGAAAGTTCCCGGCGCGAGCTTAGATCGAAGCGATCGAAGATTGCGGCGATGTGCGTTTCGACGGTGCGCTCGCCAATCGCAAGGATCTCGGCGATTTCGCGATTGCTCCGTCCTTCCACGGCGAGGCGCGCCACCTCGGATTCGCGCGGCGTTAGGCAATCTGCCGCGGCACGGTGTCGCACGCGCCGGCGCGCTTCGGCCAGACGCCGCTCGTCGCGGGTGTAGCCATGGCTGCTATAGAGGGCGACAGCCTCGGCAAAACGGCCTGCGATCTCAAGCGCTTGAGCTCGCTCCCACGGCCAGCCGATCTCCTCAAAGAACCCTGCGGCGTCGCGTGCCAGCGTCTTTGCGGCCTGCGCGTTTCCCGCTCTCTGTGCGACGCGCGCGTCGAAGAGGGCCAGATGCGCGCGCGCGACTGCGTGATCCGGATCGGCGGCTGCCTGCGCAAGCAACGACCGTGCTTTGGTAACTTCGGCGCCGTCCTTACTCGTTGCTAACTGATCGAGCAGCCATAACGCCAGATTGGCTCCACGAATTTCTGTAAGTGCGCGCGAGCGTAACTGCTCGGCTTCGGAGCGTCTGCCGATCGCGTCGTAATAGCCGGCGACGCTTCCGGCCAAGAGGCCGATGCCTTCGGGCCCCGACCGGAACGCGATGTCGATCGCATCGGCTATCGCATCGTCGATAATTTGCCCGTCGTCCCTCTCCAAGGAGGCCAGGCGCACGCCGATGCTTGCCGCAGCGCTCTCCATCACTGGGCCGCCGGTTCCATCGAGGCTTCGTCCGTGCAAGCGCCGCGCGTCCTTTAAATTCCCCGTGAGGAGATAGACGAATGCTAATGCAGTGGTAACGATTGCTGCCGCCCGCCCCAGGTGCTCTCGCTCGGTCAGGTCGAGCGCTTCTTCATACGCCGCGCTCGCCTCGTCCATGCGTCCGGCAAAGAACGCGAAGCGCGCGTAGTTGTTCAACGTAATGCTCAGTCGCTCGGCGCTACCAATTTGGCGTGCGAGACGAATGGCCTCCAGGCAGTCCGCGCACGCGAGGCCGAGCTGCCCTTTTGTGGCGCGGACGTCGGCGCGAAAATCGTAAAACAGGTGGCGCTCTTCGAGCGCGTGGTCGCCGGGAATCGATTCCGCCTCGGCGAGCCGGCTCAGGGCGGCGTCGGCGTCACCCCGTTGGGCTTCCAACCGTGCGAGCGTCACGTGCGCGCCGTAGCGAAGGCCTGCGTCCTCGCCCTCGTCGAGCAGCGCGAGAGCGCGCGCAATGATCGTAACGCCATCATCTTGCCGGCCGGTGTCGCCGTACCGCCGCGCCACAAAAAGCGCGAGCGCCAGGGCCCGCCGCCGGTCGCCCGCACCAATGTATGCCTCGACTGCGCGCTCGCCCCACGCACACGCGTCGCTCAGTTCGCCGTTGATGGAAAGCGCCCGCGAAAGCTTTTCGCACAGGGAGGCATATCGCTGTCGATCGTCGCCGGTCTGCGCATCGGCGGCACGCGCGAACGCCACCGCAGCATCGTGGTAGGCGCTTCGCGCGACCGCGTGGTCGCCCGCGCTCTCATGCGCGGCCGCCGCGCGCACGCGATCGCCGGCAGCCGCCCAATGGTGCGCGACCTGGACGGCGTCTCCACTCCCCGTTTGCTCCAGGCATTCGGCGACTTCCCCGTGGATCGTCTGCATTTCGCCCGAAAGCAGTTCGCGATAAATGATTTCTCGAGTGATCGCGTGCCGGAATGCAAATTGGCCGGGGCTCTCGCGGCTTTCACTGACGAGTTGCGCTTTGAACGCGCGCGCGAGCGCGTCGAAAAGCTCGGAGCTGGATTGACAGGCTACGCGCGCCAACAAACTTGCATCGAACGTGCGCCCGATTACTGACGCAAGGAGCAGGACGCGCCGCGAATCCAGCGGAAGCTGGTCGAAGCGCGCGAGCACACCCGCGCGGATACTCAAAGGTGCGGCGTCGATCTGCACGCTGCCCTCGGCCACCAACGCGCTGCTTACCAACTCTTCGGCGAAATATGGTTTACCCTCAGCCAACGCGCAGACGCGATCGACTTGACCGGCGGCCATTGGCACGTCTGCCGGCCATAGGTTGGCGACCAGATGCCGCATCTGGTCGTGGTTGAGCGGCTTGACGTCGAGGCGCCCAACGCCGTCGCGCAGGAGCCGCTCGAGTGCCGCCGCGCGCGGGCGATCGCGCTCCCAGTCGTCGCAACAAATGCTGGCCAGCACGAGCACCCGCGCACCGTCGAGGCGCCGCGCCAAAAACGTCAAGAACTCGATCGAGGCCAGGTCGGCCCACTGGAAGTCGTCGATCGAGAGCAGGATCGGGGACGCGCGCCCGGCGGCTCGCAGCGATTGGGCGGCGGCGAGGTACGACGTATATTTCTCCGTCTCGATTGCGTTGGTTGAGGGCGCCGCCGCTGCACCGGTCGCGAACGGCTCGGGTAGCCCGAGCGTCGCGAACGCCTCGCAGATGGGCGCGTAGGGAGGGCAGATGTGCTCGAAGCAGTCGGCCGCACAAACGCGTGCGCCCTGCTGCGCGGCGAGCATCGCAAACTCATCGAGCAAGCGCGTCTTCCCGACGCCGGCCTCACCCCATACTACGGCGGCGCCGCCGGTGCCGGCTCCGGCGTGCCGGTACAGGTCCTGGAGGGACTCCAACTCGGCGCTTCGTCCAACCAGCGAACTCCGCGCTCGGCTTGCGGCCCCTCCGTACACACCACGATGCACGCACGTCCCTCGCTGGGCTATGCTGATGTCCAACGACTTCTTGCTTACACGGAGGACGACCCCTTGACTACAACTGCAGCTCCTTTCGATCAGGCCAAATTCGAGGCCGCGCTCGGACGGCTACTCAACGATGTCGGCAGCGTTATCACCGCCGCGTCGGTTATTACCGGCGACAAGCTGGGACTCTACAAAGCGCTGGCAAGCGGCGGAGCCATGACATCCGACGAGCTTGCGCAGAACACACAGACGCACGAGCGTTACGTGCGCGAATGGCTTGCCAATCAGGCTGCGGCCGGTTACCTCGATTACGACTCGGCCACGCGGCGCTTTAGCCTGCCGCTGGAGCATATCCCGTTGCTTGCCGACGACGCCAGCGAAGTGAACATGTGCGGCATGTTTGGAATGGGTCAGCCGCTGTTCGCCGACGAGCCGAAGATCACCGAAGCTTTTAAAACCGGCAAGGGCGTCGGCTGGGACGAGCACGATCAAAGGCTCTACGCGTCGACTGATCGCATCTTCCGCAATGGCTACGCTGCCCATTTGGTCGGGGAGTGGATTCCGGCACTCGACGGCGTCGAGGCCAAGCTGCGCACCGGGGCAAACGTTGCCGACGTGGGTTGCGGCCACGGCTCGTCGACGATCCTGATGGCAGAGGCTTATCCGATGTCGCGCTTCGTGGGTTACGACTACCATCGGCCGTCAATAGAAGCTGCGCGCGAGGCGGCCCAGCGAGCCGGCGTAGACAACGTTCGCTTCGAGGTCGCTTCGGCCAAGGAACTGCCTGCGAAGAACTTCGACTTGATCGGTTGCTTCGATTGCGTGCACGACATGGGCGATCCAATCGGCGTGCTCGCACACATCCGCGCCGCTCTCAAGCCAAACGGCACCCTGATGATGGTTGAACCGTTCGCGTGCGATACGCTCGAAGAGAACCTAACGCCGGTCGGCCGCGTCTTCTACGGCGCGTCGACGATGCTGTGTACGCCTGCCGCTCTCGCCCAAGGCGGCGATCTCGCGCTCGGCGCGCAAGCCGGCGAAGCACGCATGCGCGACGTGGCGCATAAAGCCGGGTTCTCGAAGTTTCGCCGCGCCACTGCGACGCCGTTCAATCTAATCTACGAAGCGCGGCCGTAATAATCTCGAGCCCAACGGTATCGTTGAACTTCGTGGCGAAAACGAGCCCTCGTGATGATTCTCTTTAGACTCTGCGCGCTGACCGTTGTCGCCTTCGCCATCACCGCATGCAGCACAAGCGGCGGCTCCTCGAGCGTGCCATCGACGCTCAGCCAATCGGGCGCATACGCTCGGGGCGCCCCGGCGTGGCAAGCCCAACACCTAGCGCGACCAGTTTGCGCAAACGCAGCACGGGGTCAGGCGCAATGTTTGGCCCTCATCGAGTCCCGCCTCGCCGACACCTACTCCGGAGGTTGGACGCCAAGCGATTTTCAGGCAGCCTACAAGCTTCCGTCGGCGACCAAAGGCAAAGGACAGATCGTGGCCATCGTCGATGCCTACGACAATCCCAACGTTGCGTCGGATCTCGCGGTATACCGCTCGACGTTCGGCCTCGGGAAGGCGAAGTTCAAGAAATTCAACGAGCTCGGACAACAAAAAAACTACCCGGCTGGCGAGTATAACTGGGGCGTCGAGATCGACCTCGACGTTGAGATGGTGTCGGCCGTTTGTCCGGCCTGCACGATCTATCTGATCGAAGCGAATACCGCTTACTCAAACAACGACTTGAGCGTAGCCGAAGCCGAGGCCGTCAAACTGGGTGCCCACGTCGTCAGCAACAGCTGGATCTGTTACCCGACGAGTTGCAGCGTAGACGCTGGCGACTTCGCGACTCCGGGCGTCGCCTATGTTGCCGGCTCCGGCGACATCGGCTATAACGAGAACGGGCCGCCGGAGGCGTTAGGGAACGTTATCTCCGTCGGTGGGACGGTGCTTTCGCAGAACGGCTCGGGTTACAGCGAGACCGTCTGGGACGGCTCGGGCGGCGGCTGCGCCAACGGCGACAAAAAACCGGCGTGGCAACACGACCCCGACTGCACCTCGCGCACCGACGCCGACGTTTCGGCAGTCGCCTGGGATGTCGCCGAATACGACACGTACTACGAGGGCGGTTGGTTCACGGTCGGAGGCACCAGCGTCGCAACGCCGCTGACGTCCGGAATCATCGCGCTTGCGGCCAATGCCGCCAGGTCGCACGCCGGTAAGAAGTTCTGGACGATGAAGGCGGCGCAACGCAACAAGGATCTGCACTACATCAGTAGCGGCAACGACGGCAATTGCGGCGGGGAGTATCTCTGCACGGCCGGGACCCAACAGTTTGGGACCTACTCGGGGCCAAGCGGGTGGGGCACACCCAACGGCCTTAGCGCCTACTGACTGGGAACGGGGTCTGCGTCGCGCTTTAACGTCCAGAAGGCATCGTCGGGCGGTTGCAATGCCTCATCTTGAAGGTTGTTCATGTCGGGAAACCGGTAGTACTGAACGCGGCCGGGAGAATGAACGATCACCGAGTTGTCGTCCTTGTCTTCGATCCAGACCGTTCGAGTCTCGCCGGGGCCGATGACCTCAATCGGGTCGGGGTTGTGCTTCCTCGTCCGCTGCTTGCCACCGTGATAGGAGACGCCGGCAAAGAACGTTACGTTGAAGATCGAAACGCGAGACGGGTTCTGTAAGCGGCACTCCAAGAAGTACTTCGCGCGAGAGGCCGATGCCGCAACGAGCGCACCGCGCTCTTCGTGCGAGAGATACCGGGCATCGCCGGACGCACCGTCCATCAGAAACAGATCGTCCCCCGTACGCATCAGTGAGGACTGCGCGATCCCGCAGGTTCGAATGATGCCGTCGGTTACCGGGTCCGCCGGGGCGTCCGCGACCGCGCTCCGAACTGGTTGCCGCACTTCGTACGCCGCCCAGAGCGCCGCCCCGGCAACGAGGAAACTGCCAAACGCGGCGATGCCGCTAAAGATTACGGCAAGCCAAGCGAGGCGCGTATCCCTACTCATGCCAAGCGTAACCCCATGAAGCGTCGGCGCGGCTCATAAGCCACACCGCAGTATCAAACAACAGCGCCGCCACAAAGGCGACGCCCCCCGCTAGCAATAGTCGAGGTTCGCATGAGCCGGTCCTCCCGCCGAAGCCCAACCCGATTGTGGACGCCTACTCAACCAGTGGGCGAGAGTCCTGCTGACCGGCGAAGATTAGGAGGGGGCCGCCACGTAGATAAAGCGATTCGGCAGATCGAGCGTGAAGGCGCGTCCCGCCCAAAACGAGTTCCCGACGTCGCAGTCGTAGATCAGGTTGCCGAGGCTTACCGCCGGCTGGTCGATGGCCGTCGTCTGCGCTCCATCGAGCGCAATGGATGGAATCCGGACGCTCGAGTCGCCGGGTGCGATGAGTCCTATGGAGGCGGCGAACGTCCTGTCGATCGTGATTCCTTGCGAGCCCGTATCAATTTCGCAAAGGCCGGTCTTCCCATTTCCAAAGTTGAAGCGCGCGAAGATGCCGAGCGCGATTCCCAGATCGTCCTGTAAGACGACGGGAATCTTGGTCTCCGGGCGGATGCGGTCGGGGAACGTCTGCGCGTCCTCGATGATGATCTGATCGTTATGAAAGTCGAAGGTCGTCGCGATATTGCGAAATGCCGTCGCCGAAATCAGCCCGTCGATTCCCGTGCCGTCGAGCCCACTCCATATGCCGACGTTCGGCGCCTCGATGCGCACGCCGCCGAGCGCCAGGGTGCGCACTTTTCCGATTGGTAGATCGACGCGCTCTCCAGTGAGCCGAAGGCTTACGTACTTCCCGCCAACGGCGATAAACCGGCGGCCAAACTCCGTCGAAAGCACGTCGATGCCGGCGCCGAGATTAACGAGCATCGGCACCGCCGCCGATCCGTCAACCGAGCCCTGAACTTCGATCAACCCGCCCTTGACTTGCGTGAACGGAATCGTATCCACGGCACACGCAGGCCGCGGAACGGCGCAGAGAAGCACCGTTGCCGCGATCGCTGCGATGGTAAGCTTCGTTACCTTACTTACCCGATTGGATATTAACGCTGACCGGTTTCGACGCGATCCCGTTGGTCACGACCTCCAACGTGCTGGGTCCCGTGCCGATCGTGGATGGAACGTCAAACATCGTTGAAACGATCTTCTTCGAGCCGATGCCCATGTAGCTATGACCGTGCGTACGGGCGTAGACGACGGCTCCGGATCCGTTATTGGTTATTCTGACGAGCGGATAGTTCGTCGCTTGCGTGTCGTCGTCACCATAGAAGTTCGCTTGGGTGAACCCGTTGAGGCGCTTGCCCGACAGCGGGTAGGTGCTTCCAGCGGTAAGCGACTTCGCGACTTTCGTGATTTGCGGCGCGATGCCGGGGTAGATCTTCTTGCTGCCGGTGTAGATCTCGATGTCGTTCGAACCGTCGTCCTCGAGCACCTGACCCGTCGGGAGCATCAACGTTCGAATGTTATAGCTCGAATCGTTTACCGCGTCCGCCGGACTTGCGACCGTAAGGTTCTTCTTGCCGTTGAAGATATAGAACGAAGCGGGAGTTTGATAGACTCCGGGACTCCCGACCGCCAGAACGGTGCCGTCGGTGAGCACCGTGGTGGGCGCATCGGCCGCGTCGAGCTGCTGGCTGGAGACTTTAGGCATGTTCGGGCCCTGCGTCCACTTGCCGTTCGCACTGTAGATCGCGCTCAAGCCGTTCGCCCCCTCGACGTAGACCGTGCCATCCGGCCGCATCGATTGCGGACCGATCTCTTCGGATTGCGTGAGGTTCACGGGAACGTTGCCGGCCGTCGACCATGTGGAGTCCTTTGGATTGAACAGCTCGGAGTTCGGCTCCCTGACAACGTCCGCCGTGAGGACTTGGCCATTACGGAGCAGCGTCCACCCTTCTTCGCTGTTCTGGTCGTACTTGCCGGTCCCGACTTGCGTCCAGGTCATCGTCGCTTCGTCGAGCTGCGCTTGGGCGCTGGTGCAGCAGTTCCCGATCATGTACGTGCCATCGGTAAGAACGACGCTCTGACCGTCGCCGATTTCGGACCAACCACTTGGAGCAGAGACGGCCGTCCAGGTGTTGGCTG
>JBEKRW010000046.1:0-13169 GCA_049517595.1 Candidatus Cybelea sp.
AAAGCGGAGGCCCGCGAGATCGCCGTGCGCGGTACTCTTCTCGAACCTGCCCACGCAAACGCCGCCGTTGGCGAGAATGACTCGCTGCGACGGGAGGTTCTCTTCTTCGGTCGTCAGCTCGACGTATGCAAGGCCTTCGCGACGAGCCTCCGGGAGAATTAAACGCAGTGCCGCAGTGGCATAGCCTCTTCGGCGCTTCCACGGCACGACGCCGTACCCGATGTGTCCCAAACACCAGGGCGGCAGCGCCGAAGTGCCGGGCTGCCACCGCAGTCCGATCGTGCCGGCAAAGCCGCCGTCCCACATCCAGCGCCGAAAGCCGGGTAGCCGCGCAACGAACGATCCGTCAGCCAGACGGATGGGCGCGCTCGTAGCCCCACGGTCGTCCAGCGAATTCAGAAAGACCTGCGAATCGGATGCGATCTGGCGCAGATGTTCGGTTCGAGTTTCATCGCGCAGGTTGTCGGGAGACCAACCTCGCTTCAGGGCTGCAACGTAACTTTCGACGTGCTCCGCAGACGGTTTGACGAGAGCGAACGCGCCCGCTTCGCTAGGAGCCTGTCGGGCTATGGCCTTTTCCGGATTCGTCGGCGAGTTTTGTTCGAAGACGGAAATGCGCCATAACCCGACAGGCTCCTAGAAGGGCAGCTCGTCGTCGAGCTCCGGAGAGGGCGTGGCACGATCGCCGCCGGCGCCCGATTGCGGCTCGGCCATCGCTTCGTCGATCTGCTGTTGCGCGTTCTCTAAAAACCCCTCGCACTCGCGCGAGAGTTTCTTGCCCTCTTTGAACAGTAAGATCGAATCTTCCAAGCTGGGCTGCCCGCTTTGCAGCAACTTTACGATCTCGTCGATGCGGTTGAGTTTGGCTTCGAAGCTCTTGGGGTTCGAATCATCCATCGGCATGCACTTTTTCAACGCGAGCTTCTAAGGTCCCGGCAAAGAGCCGGGCTTCTATGGCTTCGCCGGGCGAAACTTGCGACGCGGACCGCAGCGCGCGGCCGGCGTGAGTTACGATTGCGTATCCTCTTTCAAGCGGCTTTTCCGGATCGGAAGAGACGAGCCGGCTCGCAACTAGCGCGAGTTGATTCTCGCGCCGGCTCAAGATAGACGTCGACAGCGTGGCCAATCGCTCGAGTCTCGCATCGACCGCGCGCCCTCGCTGCGCAAGCTGTTCGGTTGGTAGGCCGATCAAGCGCGTCTTGAGCTCCATGAAGTGCTCCGCCTGCCGGGCTACCTTCGCTACCGGATTGTGCGCCGACAGACCGCGTTCCAAAAGTATCCAGCGCTCCCGCCGGCGGCCGGCGGCGCGTTGCCAAGCGCCGGCCAGAGCGTCGTCGGCACGGTCCGCGCGCTGCATCGAATCGGTCAGTATCTCTCGCATCTCGCCGGCAAGATGAATTCGCAGCCGCGCAAGCCGCTCTTCACCTGCCTGCCACAAGCCCGCAATAAACTGCGCCGCATTGGACGGAGTTTCGCACTCGAAGTCGGCGACTTCGTCGGCGAGATGGTGATCGGCCGTGTGACCGATGCCGGTAACGACGGGCGTCTTGGAGCGCATGATCGCGCGCACGACGGGCTCGCAGTTGAACGCGAAGAGGTCCTCGTACGAGCCCCCGCCACGGGCGAGTACGATCACGTCGGCATTCAGGGCGGCTGCCCGGTCGAGCGCCTCGGCGATGTCGACGTCTGCGCCGAGGCCTTGCACGCGCGTTTCAATGAAGTGAACGCGCACGCGAGGCGCGCGCGCCTCCATGGTCTTGAGAAAGTCCTCGGCGCCCTTGCCGCTGGCCGAGACCAATGCCACGACGTTAGGGAAAGATGGAACGCTGCGCTTTCGGCTGCGTTCGAAGAAGCCGAGCGCGCGAAACCGAGCCTTCAACTCCTCGTATTGCTGGAAGAGTTTACCGATACCGGTGAGTTCGATGATTTCCACCACGAGTTCGTAACGGCTGCGCCACTGCGCGAGCCGAACTTTTCCATAGGCAACGATCGCCGAACCTCGGGGGAGCTCGGGAAATGCTTGCGCGCGGCTGTGGTGGGCAAAGCATTGCAGGACCGCATGCGCGTCTTTGAGCGTAAAATACACCCCGTTGGAGCGCGGGGTCCATTCCGATATCTCGCCGCTGATCCCGATGTACTCGAATGCGTGGACTCGCCGAAAAACTTCTTTCAACCGCTCCGAAAACTCGCCGACGGTCACGACGACCGAGGCCGGCTTCGCGTTCTGGTCGTCGGCTGAGGTTTTCACGGCGAGCCTAGGGCTCGTCCGTGGGCGGCGGTTGCGCGGTCGGGATGAGCAGCGGTGAAGGCGTCGCTACCGGCGGCTCCAAGGGTTGCGCCGGGGCCGCCGCCGCGGGCGCGATGTCGTCGGGCTGCGTTTGCTCGATCGAGCCGCCACAACCCGACTGCGGTTCGGTACCCTTGAGGAAGTACTCATATCCGCGGCGGCAACCCGCGACCTTTGCGACCTCCTCAGCGGGGAACGGGAAGTCGTGCGGCGGTGTGCCCGCCAGCGCGGCCTTCATAAACTTTGCCCAGATGCGGGCCGGAATGTTCCCGCCGTACGATTCGTTCATCGGCGAATAGTTATCGTTTCCAAGCCAAACCGCCGTGACCAAATCGGGCGTATAGCCGACGAACCAGGCGTCGCGAAAACTCGACGTCGTGCCGGTCTTGCCGCCCGCCGGACGCCCGATGACGGCATTGGGATAGCCGGTACCGTGCGCGATGACGTCCTCCAGCATCGAGGTCATGATGTACGCAGTTCCCGCACTGACGACGTCGGTTGACGCGGGAAAGCGATCGTCCAAGATTATCGTGCCCAGCGAGTCCTTCACCAGCCGAAACGGCGTGGGATCCACGTGCAATCCTTGGTTGGCCAGCGTCGAGTAGCCGCTGGCCTGATCGAGCACGGTGACGACCGACGAGCCCAGCGCGAGCGAAAGATTCGCTTCGAGCGGAGACGTCACACCCATGCGATGCGCGTAGTCGATGACACGATCCAACCCGATGCGGTCGGCCAGCTTCACCGCGACGATGTTACGCGACATCGTAAGCGCCTCGCGCAGAGTGATCGCCCCCATATAACTGTGGTCGTCGTCCTCGGGTGACCAATCCGTGCCGTCGCCCATCGGATAACTTACCCGAGTATCGTCAACCAGCGTGCTGGCCGGTATCCCAGAATCGATGGCAGCCGTGTAATCGTAGATCTTGAACGAGGAACCCGGCTGTCGCCGCGCCTGCCACGCGCGATTGAATTGGTCGCCGAGCGAAAACTTCGCGCCGCCGACCATCGCGAGAATCTCGCCGGTCGAGGGCCGCAGAGCTACTAACGCCGCTTGATGCGCGCCGATGCCCTCGGCAATTGCCTGGCGGACGCCCCACGCCACTGCCTCCTGCGCGATGGTTTGCATCCGCTGATCCAGGGTCGTATAGACGGCAAGGCCGCCTTCCTCGACGGCGGTCGAACCGAACAGGTGCTCCAGCTGCGCGATGGCATACGTTGTGAAGTAAGGGTCGCGGTAGCCCTGCAAACCGGGAATGCGCTCCGAAACCAACTCGAGCGGCTCGTCGAATGCGGCATCGGCCTGCTCCTGCGTGATGTCGCCGCTCTCAACCATTCGGTCGAGAACGTGGCGCTCGCGATCGCGCGCGAGCCCCAAGTTCACCAGCGGCGAGTAAACTGAAGGGGCGGCGACGACGCCGGCGAGCATCGCCGCCTGCGGCAGCGTAAGTTTGTCAACGCTGCGGCCGAAATAGGTGTGCGCGGCGGCGTCGACGCCGTACGCGCCGGAGCCCAGGTAGATGATGTTCAGATACCGCTCGAGGATCTCGTCCTTCGTGTAGAACCGCTCGATCTCGATCGCCAGCAGCGCCTCTTGAACCTTGCGCGAAACCGAGACCTGATCGTTGAGGAAGAGCCGGCGAGCCAACTGCTGCGTGATCGTCGAGGCGCCCTGAAGTTGTTGGTGCGTGAGATCCGCGAACGCCGCGCGCATGATGCCGCCGAAATCCACGCCGTGATGGTAGTAGAAGTTGTGGTCCTCGTTGGCGATAAAGGCCTGGCGCACGACCTCGGGAATGCGCGAGAGCGGAACCCAGACGCGGTTTTCTTTATAGACCGAAGCGAGCTGCGTGCCGTCACGAGCGAAGATGCGAGTGGTGGCCGCCGGCTGATAGTCGGCCATGCGGCTGATATCGGGAAGGTTGCGCCCGTATGCGGCCACCATTCCGGCAACGGTACCGACGGCAAAGAGCGCCAGCAAGAAGACGGTGACGGCAAAGCCGCGCAAAATGCGCGCGGCTCGCCCGCGGCGCTTATTATTCCTTGGCATTGGCCACGGCGCTGAGCACTCCGTTCACAAAACGGCCGGAGTCTTCGGTGGAGAAACGTTTGGCCAACGCCACGGCCTCGTTGATCGCAACCGCGGCCGGCGTTTCCGGGCGGCAGCGTATTTCAAAAGTAGCCATTTCAAGCAGCAAACGATCGATCGTGGGGAGCCGTTCGAGCGCCCAGCCTTCCAACAGCGGGCTCACGATCCGATCGGCTTCCTCGGCGTATTCCAGCGTGCCCAGCGTCAACTCCTTGACGAAAGCCCGTTGCTCGCCGTCGGCATCTTCACCCACGACTTCGCGCAGGGCGTCTTGCGGCTCGCGATCCCCGATCGCGATGCTATAGAGAACTTGAAGCGCCTGCTCGCGCGCCACGCGACGCGACGTTCGCGCCGTCATCGAAGGGCCAACTCGTTGCCGAGGAATTCGACGTTGTAGCGGCCGTCGCGAAAGGCCGGCGTAGCGAGAACCTCGAGACACAAATCGATCGTGGTCGCAACTCCTTCGATTACGGTCTCGCGCAACGCGCGCTCCATTCGCGCGATGGCGATCTCCCGAGTGTCGCCGTAGGCGACCACTTTGGCAATCATCGAGTCGTAGTACGGCGGGATCGTCGCGCCGGCGTAGAGATGTGTGTCCACCCGAATCCCGGGACCTCCGGGAAAGACCACCTTCGATACGGTGCCGGCCGCCGGAGCGAAATTATTGCGAGGATCTTCGGCATTGATGCGGCACTCGATCGCATTTCCGCGCGCCGCGAGATCGGTCTGGGTGTAACCCAGCGCCTCGCCGGACGCAATGCGAATCTGCTCTTTCACCAAATCGATGTTGTACGCCATCTCGGTCACCGGATGCTCGACCTGGATGCGCGTGTTCATCTCCATAAAGTAGACGTCGTCGCCGGCAGCAAGAAACTCCAGCGTTCCAGCGTTGGTGTAACCGACCTGGCGGCACGCGCGCAGAGCCATTTCGTGCAGCGAAGCGCGAATCGCCGGCGCGAGATTCGGTGCGGGGGTTTCTTCAATGAGTTTCTGGTGGGCCGGCTTCTGAATCGAGCAGTCCCGTTCGCCCAGATGAACGATGTTTCCAAACTCGTCGCCCAGCACTTGAACTTCGATGTGGCGAGGAGCGCGAATCAACTTTTCGAGGTAGAGCCGGCCGTCTTTGAAGCTCGCCTCCGCCTCGGCCATCGCGCCGGCATAGGCTCCCTGGAGCTCGCCTGGATCCTCGACGACGCGCATGCCTCTGCCGCCCCCGCCCGCCGTGGCCTTGAGCAAGATCGGATAGCCGATCGCTGCCGCGGCCTCGTATGCTTCTTCGACCGAACTCAAAACGCCGGTACCTGGCGTCGTCGGCACGCCGGCCTCTCGCACGACCTTCTTTGCCGTCGCCTTATCGCCCATCAAGGCGATGACTCGCGGTTCGGGTCCGATGAACGTAAGCCCGTGATCGGAGCAGATCTCCGCAAAACGCGCGTTCTCCGCGAGAAATCCGTAACCGGGATGAATCGCGTCGCACCGGGTTATCAGCGCCGTCGAGATGATGTTGGGGATGTTCAAGTACGAGCGGGCCGCCGGACCGGGCCCCACGCAGAACGCTTCGTCGGCCTGACGTACGTGCAGCGAATCCCGGTCGGCTTCGGAGAAGATCGCAACGGTTAGGACGCCCAGCTCTTGGCAGGCGCGATTGATTCGTAGCGCGATCTCGCCGCGGTTAGCAATCAAAACTTTTTGGAAAATCTCAGCCTCGCGCGATCGAGAAGAGCGCCTGGCCGTATTCGACCGGCGATTCGTCCGTAGCCGCGATGCGCACGAGACGCCCCGCTCCCATGCTATGAACGGGCGTTCGAATTCCTAGCGCTTCGATGTACCCCAGCTCCCGGTCGGCGTCGAAGGTTTCGCCTACGGACGGCGCCGGACGGCTGAGATGAAATATTCCCACGAGATCGGCCTTGATCGTTTCGAATCGAAGCCGCGTCTCGTCGGGAACGGTTCGATCGTTTGCGCGGCCAGGTCGATCGGCGTGCGGCTGCCGGCGGGCCACCTCGATCTCATTGTCTCCGCGAACGATCCGCACGCGGACGGCGTCGCCGCTGCTCAAGAAATCCGCCAGCGCGCGCACGCGCTCGCTAACGGCCAAAGAGAACTCGGGCGCCATCATGCTACCGCTTTCGCGCTCGACCCTTACGACGCCCGCCAACTCGGACTCGGGCAGCGCGTCTCGCATCGCCGAAAAGCGATCGTCGAGTTCGGCGAGGGGCACGAGCACGAAGGCCCGCTCGGCAAAATGCTCGTGGGGGACGCGCAACCGCTCGTCTGCGATCGTCAGATCGTCGTAGAGCAGTACGTCCAAATCGATGACGCGCGGCCCCCAGCGTTCGCCGGCGACGCGACCGAGCCGCCGTTCGATCGCAAGAAACGTATCGAGCAGATCGTGCGGCGACAACTCGGTTCGCAGCGACGCAACAACGTTTAAGAACTCGGCTTGATCCGGCTGCCCCCAGGGCGCGGTCCGATACGTAGAAGAGATCGCAACGAGCCTTCCCGCCTTGCGCAGCTCGTCGAGAGCGCGCGAGAGATTGCCGGTTCGGTCGCCGGCGTTCGTCCCGATCCCGACGTACGCTAAGTGCTCGGTCATCGCTTTTCGTAGCGCGGATTAGCCCGATCGAATGTGACCGCCGGGGTCGCACCATCGAGAATGGCGGGCTTCGCGATCGTTAGGACCGCGCGCGCAACGCGACGGTCCTCGAAAACCGCCTCGAGAATGTCCGAAGCCAAACGTTCGAGCAGCGCATACGACGTGCCCGCGACGATCCCAACGATCCGGCGATGTAATGCAGCGTAGTCGAGCGTGTCGGAAAGATCGTCGCTGAGTTGCGCCGCGCGCAGATCGACCTCCGCATCGAGGTCGATCGCGAAGGGTTGGGGGCGATCGCGTTCGGCTGCTTCCCAGCCGTGGCGGCCGAGCGCGCGCACGCCGCGCAGCGTTATTCTATCCATCCGTCCGGCCGCCAACCGCGCACCAGCGCGTCCGTTACCGCGGCTGCGTCGCGCGCCGCACGCACGTCGTGAACGCGAACGACATCCACTCCGGCCCCGATCGCAAAGGCGGTCGTAGCCACCGTTGCGTAGACTCGATCGTCGGGGTCGCGCCCAGCGAGCTTACCGAGCGTAGACTTTCGCGAGGTGCCGATCAGCGTGGGAAATCCAAGCGCCACGAGTCGTGGCAGAGCTTCCAAAACGGCGATGTTCTGTTCGGCGGTCTTGCCGAAGCCCACGCCGGGGTCGAGAACCACCCGGTCCGGAGCGATCCCGTGCGCGACGGCGCGAGCTGCGCAATCGTCGAGATAGGCCAAGACCGCGTCGACGACCGGCCCGTCGTAGTGCGTGCCGATTTGATTGTGCATCGCAACGATGGGCATCCCCAGTTCCGACACGGTATCGAGCAGCGACGGCGGCGCACCCCAGACGGAGTTGACGAGATCGGCACCGGCCGCGTGCGCCGCGCGCGCGACCGCGGGCTTGTACGTGTCGATTGAGATCGGAGCTGCCGGAAAGGCTGCCCGAAACTCGCGAATGACGGGAATCACGCGCGCGATTTCGACGCTTTCGTCGATCGTCCGATGACCGGGACGCGTCGACTCCCCGCCGACGTCGAGAATGTCCGCGCCCTCGCGCCACTGCGCCAGTGCGTGCGCGATTGCACCGGGCGCGCTCTCCACGCCGTCCCCTGAGAACGAATCGGGCGTCACGTTGACGATCGCCATGACATACGTTCGCGCACCCCACGCAAGCTCGCCGCCGCGCAGGCGGAGGGCGCCCCTCACGCGATCGCCGGTATCAACCACTCACGCAACTCCCCAACGACGAACGTCGAGCCCGTTACTACGACGACGTCATCGATCGCCGCCAGCCGGCGGGCCACTCTGAGCGCTTCGGCCGAATCGACGATGGCGCGCCCCCAGCACCCAATCGATTCGGCGATCGTGGCCAATCGCGACGGCGCAATTGCTCGGCGACCGGCCGCAACATACGACGTGAAGGTGAAGGTGCAGGGCAACGCGGCCAAGATCTCCAGGATGCGCCGCGCATCCTTCGTTTCGCCGATCGCGACGACGTAATGCACGCGGCGGCCCGCGAAGCTCTCTCGCAACGAGTCGACCAGCGATTCGGCCTTTTCCGCGTTGTGAGCCATGTCGAAGACGACTGGCGGCTTTGCCGGAAGCAACTCCATCCGCCCCGGAATCGAAAGCTCGGAGAAACCACGCAAGATCGCGTCGCGGCTCGGACGCAGCGCCTCGCCGAGCTGTTTGAGAACGGCGATTGCCGTCACTGCGTTCGTGCGCTGGAAGACTCCCAGCACCGGCAGAGGCGGCACATCGTCGCTTTGTACGACGTCGCGCGCGTAAACGATGGGCGCACCAACCTGCTCGGCGTAGGCTTCGATCACCGCGGCCGCCGCATCCGGAACCGGCCCGAGGACCAGCGGCACGCCCGGCTTTGCGATGCCGGCCTTTTCGAAGGCGATCGCCTCGAGGGCCGTTCCGAGAATCTCGGTGTGATCGTAACCGACCGAAGTGATGGCGGCGACCAACGGATGCAGAACGTTGGTACCGTCGAGCCGTCCGCCCAGTCCGACCTCAATCACGGCCACGTCGACCCGTTCTTGCGCGAAGTGCGCAAACGCCAAGGCCAGCAGCGTTTCGTAGTACGTCGGACGTCCGTACTCCGACGTCGTGCGATCGATCGCGGGCATCGCGCGCTCGAGCAGTTCCGCAAAATGCTCGCGCGAGATCGGCCGGCCGTCGACGCACGCGCGCTCCGTCATCGAGTGCAGATGCGGCTTCGTATGAAGGCCGGTTCGCTTGCCCGAAGCCCGCAACGCGCCGGCGATCATCGTCGACGTGGAGCCCTTTCCGCTGGTACCGCCGACGTGAATCGTCGGATACGAACGATGGGGGTCTCCGAGATACCGCAGCAAGCCGAGCATTCGGTCGAGCTTGTACGAGGTGCGCGGCGACGTGACTTCGTCGATCGTGCCGAGCAGATACGCCTCGGCTTGCGCGTAGGTCGAGATCGGTATCATCCGTCGGCGATGCGGTCGTTGAGGAGCTCGAGCGCGTGCGGCAGCACGGGCAGCACGATGTCGAGTGCCTCGCCGACCGCGCGCGGGCTGCCCGGCAGGTTGACGATGAGCGTGCGATGGCGCACGCCGGCAAGTGCGCGCGAGAGCATCGCCGTCTTTACGTGCGCGAAGGATACCATTCGGATCGCTTCGGCAATCCCCGGGACTTCGTAGTCGAGGATCGCGGCGGTGGCCTGCGGCGTGCGGTCGCGCGGTGACAGTCCGGTGCCGCCGCTGGTAAGAACGAGATCGGCTTCGTGCGAGTCCGCCAGTTCGATCAGTTCGGCTTGCAGCGCTGCAGGATCGTCTGGCATCACGGTCTCTCGCGCGATCGAATAGGCGCCCCCGAGCCGCTCCTTCATGAGCGGAATGCAGGCATCGGGACGTTCGCCCGACGCAGCGCGATCCGAAAGCACGATCAGCGCAACCCGAAACCTCACTGCTTGCCGCCGGTCTTCTCGAGCAGTCGGATCGACTCGATCGTGATGCCTTTGTCCAAGGCCTTCGTCATATCGTAAATCGTCAACGCGGCAATCGCGGCGGCCATCAGCGCCTCCATTTCGACGCCGGTCCGTGCGTCGGTGCGGGCCGAAGCCTCGATGGCGAGCGCGCCATCGGCGCGCCATTCGAAGCCGACGTCCACGCTGGTCAACGGCAACGGGTGTGCCAACGGAATAAGCACCCCAGTCTGCTTTGCCGCAAGGATTCCGGCGATCTGCGCCGCTACCAAGGCATCGCCTTTTGCCAGGGTTGCATCGCGAATCGCTTTTTGCGCGGCGGCGTTCATGCGAACCAGCGCTTGCGCTCGGGCGAAACGCGACGTGACCGGCTTGCCCGACACGTCGACCATCACAACGCTTCCGTCCGTAGCGACGTGAGAGAGCTTCATCGCCTCGGCGCGCTCTGGAAGCGTGCCCAGATCACGCAGAGCAGCGCGAGCACCCAGAAGACGATGAGATGCGTGATGTGGTGTGCGTGCCCAGCGCCCGATTGCGTGAACCAGTTGATCGTTCCTAAGCCATACAGGATGCCCACGATAAAGCAAACGACGGCCAAGACCAATGCGAGAGATTTCATGTAATCACTCCTTTTCGCGCAAGCACGAAGCAGATGGAACCGACGACAATGCAGTACCACCCGAACGGCCGCAGATCGTTCGAGCGGGAGTAGCGCGTCAAAAAGGCAACGGAAAAGTACGCCGCGATTCCCGCCGCAATGCCGCCGGCAATCGCCTGAACCAGCACGAGATGCGCTTGCGGTGCAAAGAGTTTCGGAACTTCGAGCAGCCCCGCGGCGAGAATGACCGGCGTTGCGAGCAGAAACGAGAAGCGCGCCGCGTGCTCGTGATCGAGGTCGCAGAGCAATCCTGCGACCATCGAGCTTCCCGATCGCGAGATGCCAGGCAACAGCGCAAGAGCTTGCGCGATGCCGATCGCGAGGCTCTCGGGATAGCTCAGACGATCGATCGGCTTGCTCTTTCTGGCCTGAGATCCCGCTTGAAGACGGCGCAGAGCTTCCCCCGCAAACATTATCAGGCCGTTGATCACCAAGAACAGCGCGGCGGGGGCCGGCGAGCCGAAGAGGCGCCGCACGGGATGCTCGAGGGCGACGCCAAGAAGACCGACGGGAATCGTGGCAACCACGAGTAGCCATCCGGTTCGCTCGTCGGAGTCGGAGCTCAGGCGCCCGGCCACGATGGAGCGCACGAGCGCGCGTCCGATCGCGCACCATTGCGCGCGATAAAAGACGATCAATGCGAACGCCGTTCCCAAATGCAGCACGACGACGAACGCGAGAAACGAAGCGCTCGACCGGTCGATATTATTCCAGTGCAACAATGCCGGAACGAGGATCGTATGACCGAGGCTGGAGATGGGGAAGAGTTCGCTGACGCCTTGCAAGAGGGCCAGCACGAGCGCCTGAAAGAAGGTCACGGCCCTGCGTTTGCCCGACGGTGCCTTACGGCCTGCCGATTACCAGGCGACGAACTTCACGCTAAACGTCGTATTGCCGGCGATTGGTTTGCAATCGTGCAAGGGCGCGCTATATCGAGCATCGCGCGCCATACCGACTGCGACGAGGTCGAGCGACGAGTTGCCGGTGCTCTGCGCGACGCTCGCGCCGGTCACGTCTCCCTGCGCATCGACGGCTACCGTCACCAGCGCGACGCCGTTGGTGCGGTCGGCGCGGACCGCCGCCGGGATATCCGGCGGCCCCGGTGTGGCGATGACCGCCGCGGCGGCGTTCGGCTGCGCGCAACCGGGACCGGCCGGCGATGGAGCCGCGCTGGGGGCGGCGGGAGGCGGCGCAGGCGTAGCGCGGCTCGGGCCGCCGCCCTCGGAGGGCGCCACGGCGGCGCCGCTGGCACGAGGTCTCGGAGGCGTGAGGTTTCGCGGAGCCGGCGTCTGCAAGCGGTGAGGCGGAGGCGTGTTGCGCGCTACCACAACCATCGAGCGGCGCACGACCGAGATGGCTTCAGGCTGGCTTTGAAAATCCGCCGTCGCCGGATGTAGAACCAACGCGACGACCGCGTGCAGCAGCAGCGAGAGCGCGAAGGCGACGAGCAAAAAGCGCCGAGCGCGTCTCATGCGTCATGCGGCTCGTAAAGCCCGGCAGCGCGAAGGAATCTAATCCGGTTGGAAGTCGGCGCGGAAGAGATAGTCGCCTTCTACCGGGTTACAATCGACGAGCTTCGGCGAGTACGTCGATTGTCGCGCCGCGCGCAGCGCAGCTTGATCGATTGCCATGTTGTTCGCGCTCTTGTAAATTTTCGCGCTGATCAGGTTACCGGACGGGCCAACCGTCACTTCCACCTGGACGGTGACCGGCCCGATCCCGATATCTTTGGCCGACTCGGGATAATCCGGTTGCACCGGGTTGGTTACCGTCGCGTCCACGTTCGGATTTGCACACGCGGGCTTCGGCGTTCCCGGGGGCGCCGTCGCGGCGGGCGCGGCGGTGCCTTGGCCTCCGGGTGCGCCGTTTTCGTTACCGTTTGCCGGGGCGCTGTACTTTTCTTCGGTATTGCCGCTGGACTTAGAGCTGTTAGAGACATGCTGGACGTTGACTTTTAGCTGCGGCTGAGGCTTCTGCTGCTTGGGGGGAGGCGTGGCCTGCGGCGGAGGCGTGGGCGTCGGCGGCGGGGTGGGCGTCGGCGGCGGCGGCGTGTGAATGATCGTCGGCTTCTTTACTATCTGGGTCTTTTCGACTTCCTGTTCCTCGGCATGTTTGTTGATGTTCGGAAAGACCGCGCCGACCGCTACGTGGACGAGAAGCGCAATTACAAAGGCCCAGCCGATAAAGCTGCGGGCTCGTTCCCCGGTTGTAATGTAACGGTCGCGCTGCGCCATCGGCTACGGATTTATTCCTGGAGGCGCGCCTTGAATGTGGTTGGCAAGCCCGAAATTGGTGAGATCCTCTTGCTTCGCGGCATCCATCACCTGCAGAATAACTCCATAAGTAGCCGCAGGATTTGCCTTGATGATGACGCTTGTAAACTTGTGATCGGTCGCGTCTTGAAGCTGCGCGAACGCCGCCTTCGCATCCGCGATCGTCACGTCGTTCGAGCCGATTTGGATGTGGTCGTGTTCGTCGATATTCACGACGATTTGGGACGGCGTTACCCGCAGTTTGTTATAGGCGTCGGGCAGCTTTGGCTCTTTGGTAACCGAGGCAAGAATGATGAAAATAATGAGGAGCACCAACAGCACGTC
>JBEKRW010000047.1:0-13043 GCA_049517595.1 Candidatus Cybelea sp.
GAACGCGTGTGGCCGATAATCTACGGTAACCGCGGCGGCAACGACGACACGTTGTCCGGCAGCGGCGCGGCGGTGCCCCGCAACGGCTATATTTGGCAAGCCGCGCAGGCAGCACGCGTCTCGTTTCGCGACTACGGCGAACTGACCGATACGCCGAACCTCACCGGTACGGGCACCAGCCACGCGCCGAGTCTGGAAGGCCTCTACGATCCGCATTACGTCGGCTGGGACTTGAGTTACAGCGATTTGGATCGCGTCAAAGAGTGGCGGCGCGAGTTCGACGCCTTCATCCGGGGCGGCACGGTACCGCAACTCGAGTGGATCTGGCTTCCCAACGACCATACCTACGGAAGCCGCGCCGGGAAGTTATCGCCGGTGGCCTACGTAGCGACCAACGACTACGCGCTCGGGCTCATCGTTGAAGCGATCTCCCATTCGCCCGTCTGGCGCTCGTCGGCGATCTTCATTATCGAGGACGACGCGCAGGATGGCCCCGACCACGTGAGCGCCCAGCGCACGACGATGTTCTTAGCGTCCCCATATGCGCGCGGCGGCGTGCTGCACGCGCACTATTCGACGGTGAGCCTGCTCGCGACCATCGAGCTGATGCTGAGGCTCAAACCGCTCTCGACTTACGACGCGATGGCCGTGCCGTTGTACGCCGCCTTCTCGCCTCAGGCACATATGCAACCCTTTGATGCCATCCCTCCGAAGGTAAGTCTCACCACTCGAAACGGAAGCAACGCGTACGGCGCCAAAGTCAGCGACGCTTTGAACTTCAGCCGCCCCGATGCGAACCCGCCCGGAGCCTTGTTGCACATCCTTGCGCACAATCGTTGAAGTGCGCCGAGCCCGTCCCGGCGACGCCGAGCCAATCGCCGAGCTGATGGATCAGCTGGGATACAGTGTGCCGGCTTCGGCCATCAGCGAACGTCTGCAGCGCCTGGGAGAGCGGCGCGACGTTTTCGTAGCGACTGACGATGGGCGCGTCGTCGGCTGGGCGGCCCTTTTCGTCGACGAGCCGTTCGTCGAAGGCTTCGGCGCATTCCTCGAGGGCCTCGTCGTCGACGAGGCCGTTCGCAGCCGCGGCATCGGCATCGCGCTTCTGGAAGCCGTTGAAGCCCGGGCACGGGAACGCGGCTGCGCCCAGATTCGGGTGCAGTCCAACGTCCTGCGCGAACGCGCGCACTCGTTCTACGAGCGCAACGGTTATGCGAAGGTTAAGGCGCAATATCAACTGCGCAAGACACTGTCACGGTGAAACCACAACCGACGTTAGAGCGTATAGGAGTTCTATGAGAACTGCAGTTTTAACGGCCTTGATCCTGGGCCTCGTTCCAATCGCGGCCGCGGCAGCTCCCGTGGCGCCAGAAGACCTCTTCAAGATGACGTTCCTGAGTAACGCCTTGATCTCGCCCGACGGCGCGCACGTTCTTGTCGAGTCCTCGCGCATGAACGGGCCGAAAAATACGTACGATCGCACGATCGATCTCGTCGACGTAGCGACCGGAACGCTGACGCATAACGTGACCAATCACGTCGGCGACGGCGACTACGATTGGATGCGCGACGGGAAGAGTTTCGTCTTCGTCCGGACGCTCGATAAGCAGAAGCCGCAACTCTATCGTTATACGCTCGCGGGAGGAGCCGTCGGCCAGTTGACGCACATCAAGGACGGCGTCTCGAGCCCCGTGGTCTCGCACGGCGGCGGTAGCATCGCGCTCGCGGTCACCGAGACCGACCCGGCCCACGATGCGTACGTCGATTTCGGCAAAGCCGGCTTTACGCCGGCAAAGTCGCAGAAGAAGACCGACGTGCGCCTCATCGACGAGCTTTTCTTTCAAACAAATGGCGCGGGCTATACCTATCAGGACCACCAGCATATTTGGACGATCGCGGCCGACGGCTCGAATCCCAGGCAGCTGACCTCGGGCAGGTACTCCGAGAACTTCGATGCCTGGTCGCCCGACGACAAAACGATGCTCTTCGACTCGTTGCGCTACGAGGCGGTCGATAGCGGGCCCAACGACGTCTACGCAATTCCGTCGGCCGGCGGCGCGATGCAAAAACTCACCTCGACCCTGCCGGCAAATAACGGGTTCTTTTTCGACGCGACCGGGCGCCACGTGTACTATTTGAGCGGGGACGTGAAAGACGCGGCCCAACTGCCCGCGCTCGTCTCGGCGAACGCCGACGGTACCGAGCCGCGGGTCCTGGTCGCGCGCGACACGGTTTCTTGGGGCGATACCCTGCTGGCCGATATGAAAGAAGGCGGTGGCTTGTGCGGAGCGCCGCTGCCGTCGGGGAATTTGGCGTTGCTCAACATCGACGGTCCCGGCTACGCCAACCTGCGCACGCTCGACCTCAACACCGGCGCGCTGCGCGACGTCACGCCGCCGCACGGTGAAGCGTGGTCGTGTTCGGTATCGCGTGACGGCCGGCAAATCGCTTACCTCTACAGTGACTTTACGCATCCGGCCGACGTCTACGTCACCAACATCGACGGCGGAACGCCGCGCCGGCTCACGCACGTCAACGACACGTACCTCGCTTCGATAACGCTCTCGCAGCCGGTGGAGCTTACCGTCAAAGATGCAGCGGGTTTTCCCGTGCAGGCGTGGTTCATGCCGGCAGTCGGGGGTGCGCCGGGAACCAAACATCCGACGCTGCTCGACATTCACGGCGGCCCGGAGACGCAGTTCGGCGAGACGTTTTTCCACGAGTTTCAGCTCTATACGTCGCTGGGCTACAACGTCGTCTTTTCCGATCCGGCCGGCAGCACCGGCCACGGTTACGCTTTTGAAGAGGCGCTCGAAAACGATTATGGCGACGCGATGTTCCGCGACGTGCAGGCCGTAATGGATGCGGTCGTGCAGCGGCCCGACGTCGACGCCTCGCGCTTGGCGGTACTCGGCGGTTCGTATGGCGGGTATGCCACGCTCTGGGTGATCTCTCACACCGATCGCTATAAGGCTGCCGTTGCCGAACGTGCCGTCAGCAACTTGCAGAGCGAGAATCTTGCAGCCGACTTCGCAGGCAAGAACGGCCTGGGCGGCGGTTATTATACCTGGGGGCCGCCCTGGGATCCGGCGAGCACCGACTACGCAAAGTTCTCGCCGCTAACGTACGTTGCCAACATCCACACGCCGCTGATGATTCTTCACGCCGAGAACGATACGCGGGCACCGATCGACCAGACGCTCCAAGAGTTCACCTCGCTCAAGGTCTTGGGACGGACCGTCGAATACGTCGCGATTCCCAACGAAAATCACGACCTCTCGCGCACCGGCTCGCCGATCCACCGCGTCGAACGCCTGCGCCTAATCGTCGACTGGTTGAACAAGTATGTCTAGTGGTGAGCGCTCGTCTTCCGGAGACGATCTATTGGGCTGGACGTTCGGCCCCTATTTGCACCTCGACGATGCGCGGGCGGCAATCGATTGGTACGTTCGCGCCTTAGGTGCGGTGGTCCGCGAGTGCCATGAAATGGAGAACGGCAAAATCGGTCACGCCGAACTCGATCTCCATGGCAACCTGCTCTGCCTCGCAGACTGTCCAACAGATGCGCCCGCACCGCTTCGCTACAGCGACGTCGCGATCGGGCTCTATGCCGTTGTGCCCGACGTCGACGCCGTTTTCAAGGCGGCGGTCGACGCCGGCGCGACGGTCGAACGTCCGTTAGCCGATCAGCCCTACGGCCATCGTAACGGCGGATTCATCGATCCGTTCGGGAATGTGTGGTACGTATCGATGCCAATTGTCTAGCTTCACCTCTAAGGCGCTGACGCCGGCGATCGGCGCGACCGTCGAGGGCGTCGACCTCAGCGCACCACTCAGCGACGATGCGGTGACGCAGATTCGCCGCGCGCTCGACGATCATCTCGTGCTGTTCTTCGAGGGGCAATCGCTCACGCCGGTTGCCCAACGCGATTTCGCGGCACGGTTCGGACCGCTTTACGTTCATCCGTTCTATCCGGGTCATGAAACGGCAACCGAGGTGATGGTGCTGGAGCACGATGCGACCCACCGCGCCAACAGCGACCGGTGGCACAACGACGTCACGTACCTGGAGCGGCCGCCGCAAGCGGCAGTCCTTTACGCCGAAGAGATCCCCGCGATCGGCGGCGATACGCTGTGGGCCAACATGTATCTTGCGTACGAGACGCTCTCCGAGCCGATACGGCAGCTCGTTTCGCAACTGCGTGCGGTGCATTCGTTCGCGAAGAACTTTACGCCGGAGCGATTCAAAGCGCTGGGTATCGAGGACAGTCGCGACCGAATGTATGCCGAGCATCCGCCGGTCTCGCACCCCGTCGCGCGCACGAGCCCGGTAACCGGACGCAAAGCGCTCTTCGTCAATCAAGACTTCACCTCGCATATCGAAGGCCTTTCGGGCAGCGAGAGCGACGCGCTGCTGCGCCTGCTCTTCGAGCATATGGCGCGCCCCGAGTTTCAGGTTCGCTGGCGCTGGCGGGAAGGCACGGTAGCATTCTGGGATAACCGCTGGACGCAGCACTGCGCTCTGGCCGACTATTTCCCGAATCGCCGCCGCGTGCGGCGCGTCACGATTCTCGGCGAACGCCCCGTGTGACGCCGGCGCTCGCGCGGCGTCTTGGCGTCGCTGACGTCGTGCTGATCGTGATCGGCAGCGTTATCGGCTCGGGAATTTTCCGCACGCCGTCGGTCGTCGCGCAGCGAATACCTATACCTGGCTTGATTTTGGTCGCGTGGACGTGTGGCGGCGTCGTCGCGCTTTTTGGCGCGTTCGTTCTCGGCGAGCTGGCCGCGCGCCGCCCGGCGGGATGTGGCGTCTACGCGTACCTGCGCGACGCATTCCATCCGGTCGTTGCCTTCGCGTATGGCTGGTCGTCGCTGCTGGCTTCATTTACCGGCGGCATCGCGGCGGCGGCGGTGCTCTTCGCCGGCTACTTCATCTCGCTGACCGATCTTCGAGTTTCGCCCGGTATCCTCGCCGTCGCTACCCTTGCCGTGCTCGCGCTCGTAAACTGCTTCGGCGTTCGCTTCGGCAGCAACGTTCAGAGCGCATTGACGGTGCTAAAGGTTGCCGCGCTGGTCGCACTGATCGGTGCCGGCGTTGCCGCGCATCCGGCCCACGGGCACCCGATTACCGCCCTCTCGAGCTCCACGCTGGGCACGCTCGGCATCTTGGGCGCCTTTAGCGTCGCGATGATTCCCGTGCTGTTTGCCTATAACGGCGCGATGGTTGCCAACTTCATGGCCGGCGAAGCAAAGAACGTCGCCTTCACGTTGCCCCTGGGCCTGTGGTTGGGAATCTCCGGCGCCGCCGTGCTCTATCTCTTGGTCAATGCCGCCTGCGTTCGCGTGCTCGGGGTCCATGGCTTGGCGAACACACCGGTTCCCGCAGCGGCCGTTCTGCGTGCCGCGGCCGGCTCCGCCGGAGCGCAGGTCGCGTCGTTTGCCATCGCCGTTTCGACGCTCGGATTCATCGGCAACCGGATGCTCACGATACCGAGGTTGTATCACGCGATGGCTGAAGACGGGCTGTTCTTCCGCGCGGTGGCGTTGATCGATCCAAAGACGCGCGTGCCCGTCGTCGCAATCGCGTTGCAAGCATTTTTCGCGATGCTCCTGGCGCTCTCGGGAAGCTACGAGCACATCCTGAACTACGTCGTCTCGACGTTCTACGTCTTCAACGGTCTGCTGGCGCTCGCGCTCTTCATCATTCGGGCGCGCGACCGTCGCGCGGGCGCCGCGGAAGCCGTGCACTTCCGCGTACCCGGGCACCCGTTCTCGACCGCGCTCTACCTCGTGGTTTCGTGGGGCGTCGCGATCGCAACCTACGTCGCCTATCCGCGCGACGCAATCGCCGGCATCGCGATTCTGCTCAGTGCGGTTCCGGTCTACTTCCTCTGGGTCCGGACGCGCCTCTGACGCCGGTCATGTGCCCGTCTTAACAAACGTTTCAAAATCGATCCCGGCAATTTTGCCGTTTGAGCCAAAAGCGATCATCTCTACAATGCGACCGGCACTGAACTGTAGAAGGAAATCGTAATGCTATGGCGCCGCTCGTGTACGTACGCATAAGCTCAAATGATGATGGCTTGGCGAATCGCGTAACCGTCGCAGCCTCCTGCGCAGTCATTGCGCTCGTCAACTGCGCGTTCACTTGCGCGTTGAGTTGGGACCTGTCAATTTGACCCGTTTGAAAGCGATAAAACCATTCCTTAGCTTGAAGCGATGATTTTCGGGTCGACTTTCGGGCTAAAGCTCGTCACCTGCGGACTTGGCGATTGAACCCCCGCCTGGCTCAAGGACAGAGCTGCCGCAACGGCCATCACCGAAATGCCGGCGCCAAAGAAAGATCGTGCCAATCTATTCTCTCCCCACACTACCGACCGTCGCGTCGATGAGTTTACTTGGATCATAGGCTACGCCCGCACGCACGACGAGAACCGGATGTGCGATCGCTCCGATGTCCGTCGCGACGTCGCCGCGCACGAGTACGAGGTCGGCTTGCTTTCCGCGCTCGATGCTACCGATGCGGTCGAAGCGGTGCATGGCGCGCGCGCCGTTGGCCGTCGCGATTTGGATCGCTTCGAGCGGCGTGAAACCGGCGCTAACGAGCAGCTCGATTTCGCGCTGATCGGCAAATCCCGGTAGAACGCCGGCCCCGGCATCGGCGCCCTCGGTCAGGAGACCTCCGGCCGCGACAAACGCGCGTTCGAATGCCATCTCGCCATCCAAGATGTGGCGGGCCATCGCCGGTGGCAGCATCTTAGCCGCGTCCGAACGCGCCTGCGTGTAGCCGGCGCGAGCGTCCGCGTTGAGCAACGCCAGCTCGCGTTGATTCAACGCCGGAGCTAGACCGAAACCCGACTCCAGCACCGCAAGCGTCGACGTTACCGCGACGTGATGCGCTACCAGCTTCGAAATCAATGCCGCAATACGCGGATCGTTCGGCTGCAGCGCCAGCCAGCTTCTGAAGAGGGTGGGAAACGATGGGCAAACATCGGGCACCTTGTCGGCGACGAAATCGCTCGACTGCATGATGCCGTGCTCGAGTTCGTCGATACCGAGGTCTGCAGCTTCACCCATCGTGATCGAGCACAAATGTCCGGCAACTAGCGCGCCATGTGCGTGCGCCTCTGTAATAACGGCCGCAAGCTCGTCGCGCGTGAGCGCGAGAAACGCCTTGAACGACGTGACGCCGCGTGCCGTCCAAAAATCGACCGTCTCGCGTGCATCCTGCGGCGAGCTCAGCGATGCATACTGAATTAATAGCGGCTCCTTCGGGCCGCTGAGATATGGTCCGGTTACGTCGAGATCTGGACCCGGTACGGCGCCCGACGCGATGCGCGTCTTGAGGTTCAGCTCCGCATACGTTTCCATCGAGCCGGTCGTCCGCGCGGTCGTTACGCCGCCCGCCAAGTACAGTTTAGGAGCGCTGAAAAGCATCGTTGGAGCGCCGGTAAAGTTTTCGTTGGTCTCGTAGTACAGGTGCTCGTGCATTCCGACGATGCCGGGCATCAGCGACTCTCCGCGTCCGTCGACCACACGAGTCCCCGGCGCGACCATGACGCTCGCGGATGGCCCGACTGCGGCGATCGTTCCGTGGTCGACCACGACCGTCCAGTCTCTTTTCGCCGGTGTTCCAAGTCCGTCGACCACTGCGACGTGCTCGATTGCGAACGACGCATCGGGAAAGCTTGTAAAGCTTGTGGCAGCGCGCACGTGTGCGGGAATCGCGAATAACGCAGCAAGGAACAGCACCGAAATCCGCCATTTCATGACGGATCCCGTTCGCTCGACGGGGGGTGCGCGCCCCCAAGCCGGGAAGTTGTGGAGGGTCAATCGGTTACGCAGATCGGGGAGCGAGGAGCATGAAGGTCTTTGGTTTCAGTACGTACGCCGTGCTCGGAGGCGTCGCCGTGGCATTGCTGGCGGGCTGCAGCGTCCTTCGACCGCCCTTCGACTTCGCTCAGGGTGACAAAGCTAGGGATGACCTGCCGATCGGCGCGCCGGGCGTGAGCGCGGCTTCGTGGGTGCGGGCGGGTGCATCGAGCAGCGACCTCCTCTACGTCTCGAACCCGGGCAACGACACCGTAACCGTGTATTCGTATCAAAGCCGTAAACTCGTCGGCACGCTGGACGGGTTCTCCAGCCCCGCGGGTTTGTGCGCCGATACGGCGGGCGACGTTTGGATAACCAACCAGGGCGGTTACGACGTGCTCGAGTACGCGCACGGTGGGACGCAACCGATCCGGACGCTCGACGACGGAGGCGAACAGCCATTGGCGTGTTCCGTAGATAAGACGACCGGCAATCTTGCCGTGCTCAATGCCGATGACGTTGCGATTTATCCCGATGCAAGCGGAACGCCGGCCACGTACACCGGCGGCCGCGTTTATGGAAACTACGCGCTCGGCTACGGCGAGCACGGCGACCTTCTCATTGACGGCGGCAGTTACGACACCGGCAAGATAATTTCGTTTGCGCAGCTCCCGCCGGGCGCGACGCGTCTGCAGCCGGTGGTGCTCTCGAAGACGCTGCAGTGGGCACCGCCGACTTTGGTGCAGTGGGACGGCCAGTTTTGGGTGGTTGGCGCGAGTACGCTGGACTGGTTCGAGATTGCCGGCAAGAAGGGTAAACTCGAAGGCTACTCGGTTCTCTCACCAACAAGTTCGATCACGCAGTTTTGGATCGCGTCGGTCGTGGGTAGTGGCCGGCGGGGAAATCAGATCGTCGTCACTGAGGACGACCCGTATAAGGTTGAGTTTTTCCAGTATCCCGCCGGCGGCAAGTCGTTCGCCACCATCATCGACGGATTGAGCGATCCCTACGGCATTACCGTCAGCAAGGCATCAAAAAAGTGAACGCATACGGCCGCGTACGCTTCGTCTTTTTCGGCGCTGCGTTGTTTGCGACGCTGCTGACTGGGTGCGGCAGCAACCATGCCGCGAGTACGATTCCAGCGGTCAGCTCGCCGCTGTATCCGGGCTTTTCCCACAGTCAAACCTTTAAGTTCACCGGCAAACCTCAACGCTTTAAAGTTCCGCACGCGAAGTGGCTGCGGGTCGTGGTGCGCGGCGCCGGCGGCGCTGGAGGCGGGAGCACGATGGTGCGCGGCGGCCGCGTTTACGCACTCATCCCCGCCTCGATCGACAAGGAACTCGTCGTCTACGTCGGCGGAGCCGGAGACCTCGCTCAAGGCGGCTACAATGGTGGCGGCGACGGCGGCCCCGATCAATACTGTTCGAACTGCGCCGGCTACGGTGGCGGCGGCGCATCCGACATTCGGTTAGCGACCGGCGCGCTGGGCGATCGCGTCGTCGTCGCCGGCGGTGGCGGCGGTAGCGGCGGCAGCAACAGCGATACCTACTTCGGTGGCGCGGGGGGACGCGGCGGCGGCACCACCGGCGCAAGTGGCCAGAGCGGTGCCGGAACGAGCGGCTACGGCGGATGCGCCGGACAAGGCGGCGGCGGTGGGTCGCAGACCGCCGGCGGAGCTGGCGGAAGCAACGGTCGATGCGACGTCAACCACAATTATAACTATAACGGCAGCGGCGGAGGCTTTGGTTATGGCGGAACCGGCAGCACACCGTACGACGGCGGGGCCGGCGGCGGCGGCGGCGGCGGCTTTTATGGTGGCGGCGGAGGGGGCGGCGGCAGCCAAGGCTTCAGCTCCTACGGATACTACGAAGCCGGTGGAGGCGGCGGAGGCGGCGGCTCGTCGTTCGTCGGCAAGAGCGCGACGCATGCGCGCCTCTGGCAAGGCTGGAAGGACGCGGTCGGCAACGGCCTCGTCGTCATCAGTTGGTGAAAACATGAAAATAGCGATTGGTATTCGGGTTGCTTTGAGTCTTGCGGTCGCTGCGATGTTGGCCGCCTGCGGTGGGGACGGCAGTTCGAGTGAAACGCCCGCAACGGCCTCCGTGGCTGCGCGGCATGTTGCTCGCTCGTGGATGGCGCCTAGCACCAGCTCGGAAAGTCTGCTCTACATTACCGGAGCGTGCGGCGGCATCTGCGTTTTCAGCTATCCGGGCGGCACGCTCGTCGGCGAACTGGCGGACTCGAACACGCCGTTTGGCGAGTGCGTCGACAAGGCGGGCGACGTGTTCGTCGCCGACTTCGGCGCCGACGGTGGAACGCCCGGTATCATTGAGTACGCACACGGCGGGACGAGCCCAATCGCCACGTTGACCGACCCTGGCTACGATCCGCAGGCGTGTTCGATCGATCCGACAACGGGCAATCTTGCGGTGACGGCCGACTCGTTTGGGAGCGGCAGCTCGGGTGTCGTTGCCATCTACGCCGATGCAAAGGGCGACCCGACCGATTACGCCGACCCAAAGATCTCTTACATGAGCTTCTGCGGTTACGACGATAGGGGCAACTTGTTCGTTGACGGCCAAGACGAGGGGTCGTTTGAGCTTGGCGAGATGCTCAAGGGCAGCAGCAGCTTCAAAAGGATCGAGCTTAAACAGCCGCTCGGGTATTCACTCAACCTGCAGTGGGCTGGTAAATACCTTGCGCTTGCCGGCAGTAGCTCCGTCATCTATCACGTTGTGGTCAAAGGCTCGAAGGGCACCATTGTGGGGACGACTCTCCTCAACGGGCCGCTCTTTGAAAGCGAAGTGCAGTTTTGGATTCAGGGAAGCACAATTATCCAACCGTACGCGCCGGGCAGCAGTACCGAGGAGGTAGGCCTTTGGAAGTATCCGACCGGCGGTCGCGTAAGAAAAAACATCGATGGTTCCGAGTTCAACGATGCCCCGCTTTTCGGGGCCGCCGTAAGTCTAGCTCAACAATAAAAAGGAGCCCGGCAGATGCCGGACTCCTTTTTTTCTGAGGTTGGCTGTTCTGCTGGCGAGCAGCTATGACGGCGTCAGAGCGATCCCGAGATATAGGATGGCGCCGGTGCCGTAGGCGCAACCGTATTCCGTGAACGATATGCAGTAGACATCGGTGTATTTTACGGCTTGGGTCTTCTTGACCTTACCCTTGTAGTCGATGTACTGGCTGGTCGGGTCACCGGGATCCGGATAGAAGTAGGTGTGGAACTTCTTGTCGAGCTTGTTGTTCTTGGCTTTGACGACGTACCCCACGTTGTATAACGGGGAGGAACCGTCTGACGTTGAGACATAGGGCCCGACGTCGCCTGGGACGACGTAGAAGCAGAAGCTGTATTGGCTTCCGCATGCTGGACCGGACAGCATTTTGACCCCGGGCGCCGGACGAACGATATATTTGTGGCCTTGAACCATCGCCACGACTTGCGGGCCGGCCGAAGACGGCACGGACGACGTTCCCGAGTTGGGACCGCCGGAACCGCTGGAGCATGCTGAGAGTGCTAGGCCTGCAGCGAGCGCGATGCTAGCACCGAGAAGGCTTAAACGCACGTTGGAACTCCTTTCGCGAGTTCTTGTGAAGCGCGCCCGTCATACGGCGGGTGGCTGCTACGGTATGCGGGCCCATGCTTGCATTTCCCTGCTAGGATCCGTAGTGCGCTTGGTCGCACCGATGACACAAGTGATCTCTCACTTGGAGTGTTCGCGCGACGCAGCGCACCGCCGGCCGGCGGATGCACTCGCGACCGTCTGTCCCGACGATGGCGCGCCGCTGCTTGTTCGCTATGCCGGCGTGGCGCTGCGTCGAGACGCGATCGCGGCGCGGCCCTGGACGATGTGGCGCTACCGCGAGATGCTGCCGATTGCCGCCGGCGAGGAGCCCGTCTCTCTGGGCGAGGGCGCAACGCCGCTTATTCCACTGACCAACGGAACCTTCGTCAAAGACGAAGCGCAGAATCCGACCGGCTCCTTCAAGTCGCGCGGTATGTCGGTGGCGGTTACCGTTGCGAAGCGCCTAGGCGTGCCGGCGTTGGTTGCACCGAGCGCGGGAAATGCCGGCGGCGCGCTTGCGGCGTATGGTGCGCGGGCCGGCCTGCAGGTGCGCGTTTACGTTCCGCGCGACACGCCGGGTCTGCTCGTTGAAGAGATGCGCAGCTACGGCGCGGGCGTCGTGCTCGTCGACGGCCTGATCGACGACGCCGGACGCATCGCGGCCGAATATGCGCGCGAAAGCGGTGCCTTCAACGTCGCGACCTTCCGCGAGCCGTACCGAGTCGAAGGAAAGAAGACGATGGGCTACGAGCTGGTCGAGCAGTTGGGAGACGTTCCCGGAACGATCGTCTACCCGACCGGCGGCGGCACCGGCCTCGTCGCGATGTGGAAGGCCTTCGACGAGCTCGAGCAGCTCGGCTGGATCGATACGAAGCGGCCTGTCATGGTGGCCGTTCAAGCCGAAGGCTGTGCGCCGATCGTTCGCGCATTCGATCGCGGCGACGAGTCCGCCGAACGGGTCGAAGGTGGATCCACAAAGATGTGGGGTTTGCGCGTTCCGGGTGGAATCGGCGATCGTCTAAGCTTGCGCGCTCTGCGCGAATCTCACGGGCATGCCATTGCCGTTTCCGATGCCGCGGCCGGCGAAGCGATGCGCGACCTCCATCGACACGAAGGCATCGACGCGACCGAAGAAGGCGGAGCCACCCTTGCCGCGTTTCGCCTCTTACTTTCCAAAGGCATCGCCTTACCCGCCCCGGTCGTCCTGTTCAATACCGCGACATCGTTGAAGTACGCGCCGCGCGCGTAAGTGGGGCGCGTCGGACGTTTGTGGACGCGTCCGCTGATAGGCTGCCGTCATACAGCAGCCAGCCGCCGCGCGCGGCGCATCAGATTGGAGAAAAAACGTGCTCAGCAAACCGCTCTTCGCGCTTACCGCATCCCTCGTTATGGCAACGCCAGGCCTTGCCTCGGCAAGACTCATCACGCCCCCCGCAAGAGTCATGCAACCGGGCCAAGCCTTCGTCCAACCCAATCATAAGAAGGCGGCCGTCAAGGCCGGCATCGTCGGTTCAGACGGCTCGATCATCGCCGGAAGCAACTTCTCAGTCAGTCACGACGGGACCGGCGAATACACGCTGGACGTCCCCGCAGGCTACTTCAAGAACTGCCCGGCCGTCATGGTGACTCCGGCTGGGGTCAACGGACACGCCCCCATCCCCG
>JBEKRW010000048.1:0-12960 GCA_049517595.1 Candidatus Cybelea sp.
CTCCGCCGCCGATACCCGTTTACACGATCCCCGTCGCTCCCGAACCCAACTACATGTACACGCCCGGTTACTGGGCTTGGGGAGCCGGCGGCTATTATTGGGTGCCCGGCGTTTGGGTAGCCGCGCCGGCAGTTGGCGCCTACTGGACCCCGGGTTACTGGGGATCCTACGGCGGCGCCTATCGCTGGAACGCCGGCTACTGGGGTCCTCGCGTCGGATTTTACGGCGGCATTAACTACGGGTTCGGCTACTTCGGTACCGGTTTCGTCGGCGGCACTTGGGCCGGCGGAGGCTTCCGGTATAACACCGCCGTTTGGCCGGTGAACCGCACGTACATTCACAACACGTACTATGATAAGACGGTCATCAACAACTACTACAACCACTCTCGCGTCAGCTACAACGGCGGCCACGGCGGCATCTCGGCGCGCCCGACCAACGCCGAGCGGTCGGCGTACGCAGCCCGCCGCTACGGTCCGACGCCCGAACAGGTTACTCACGCGCGATATGCCGGTCAGGATCGCACGACCTACGCGAAGGTCAACAACGGCCATCCGCCGGTAACCACGACGACCCACGTCTATAATGACAGCAATCATCCGGCGCACTACGGAACGACGGTCACGCATTACAACGGAACCACGGTCACGCACTACAACGGTACGATGAACGCGCAGTCCCACCCCGCCGGCCATGCGCCGGCGCCGGTCAGCCATCCGAGTTCGGACGACCAGGGACACAAGCCCCCGAAGCACTAGACCGTCCCACGCAAAACCAAACGGGGCCCCGTTGCGGGGCCCCGTTTAATTATCGTGCGACCGGCAAGCCTTGGGAGTCGCGGGGAACGCCGAGCATCAAACGGGTCACTTCGTCGTAGTTTGCAACGCCTGCGGCGATGCGATTGCTTTTTAGATACGCATTGTACGTCCGCCACGACCAATTCGCGAGCAGCACGTTGATGTGCCGCGCGTTACGCCGGCGCAATGCGATAAAATCTTGCCAGACCAGCGGAGCGAACTCGCGGCGCGCGTAATGGCGCTTCTGCGGCAGATAGAGGAAGAGCGCGAACCAGCCCGCGTACTGCACGGCCGGATCCTTCGAGCGCAGACAGGTTACGATCGCGAGATAGTTCGCCTCGTCTTCGCGCGCGTAGGCCGCGACGTGGCTCCATTCGTGCGCGTAATCGAAGGGCCGTTCGAACCACAGCAGGTCCGAAGCGGTCGCGACGTTGAGGGTAAACGGGTTGATGAAACCTTGGGTTCCCGTGGCAACCATAAACGGATCGGCTACGGTCGGCTTGGCCGGCCCGACGAGCGGAGCCCAGGTGTCGCCGGCGCGCTGCACGGCCGGCAGCCAAGCCGTTCGCAAAGCAACGAGATCCAGTGGCTGCGCCGCGCGCGTGTGCGCCGTTGCCGCCAGAGCGTTCATCTGCGATACCGCGCGCCTTTGCAGCGCAGCCGCGGCCTGCGGCGTCACGCGGGCGGGATCGTAACGCACGCGCGTCTCCAGCGGAGCGCGCGCGTAGTTCCACGCCCAGCTCAGTTCGAACCAGACGGCGTAGAGGCCGACGATCGCCGCGCAGTTGAGGAGCAGCGTCCCAACGCGCGCGGCGCGGCGCCCGCGGTGCCGAGCGAAGCGCACGATCAGCCAGACGATTGCAGCGATGCCGGCGAGGGCGCCCGGATCGCCCAGCGACCATGGCAAGGCGTTGGTGATTGGAAATGCGACGTGTTCCCAAACGGGATAAGCGCCGTTGGAATATGCGCGCTCGATCCAAGACGCTTGTGGTTGTACGAGCAATGCGACCGCGCCCAGCGCGATCGCCGCGAATTTCAGGCTGTTCTTTAGCGTTTGCTGTATTGGAAACGCTTACGGGCGCGCTTGCGGCCGTATTTCTTCGATTCCTTTTCGCGCGGATCTCGCGTCAGGAAACCGTTCTTTCGCATCGTCTCTTTGAGCGACTCGTCCATTTCGACCAGCGCGCGAGCGATGCCGTGGCGAATCGCGCCCGCCTGGCCGGTCACGCCTCCGCCTTCCGCCTTGACGCGCACGTCGAAGCGCGAAACGCTCTGCGTTGCTTCCAGCGGCTGGCGCACGATCATCAATAACTGGGGACGCGAAAAATATTCGTCGATCGGCTTGTTATTAACGGTAATGATGCCTTGGCCGAGCATCAGCTTGACGCGAGCGACCGCGCGTTTGCGCCGCCCGGTCGATTGAACTACTTCGACAGCCTCGTTCAAAAAATGCTCCTACGGCAACGACGACGGCTTCTGCGCGTCGTGAGGGTGCTCGGCACCGGTGTAAACGTTCAAACGGCCCAGCAGGACGTCGCGCATGCGATTGCCCGCGAGCATTCCGCGCACGGCCTTCTCGACCAACCGCTCGGGATGCTTATCGAACATTTCGCGCGCCGTTTGCACCCGCAGACCGCCCGGATAGTTACTGTGGCGATAGTAAAGCTTCTGGTCCCACTTCTTGCCGCCCAACTCGACTTTCTCGGCGTTGAGCACGATCACGTGGTCGCCGTCATCGATATGCGGGGTCCAAGTCGGCTTGTGTTTGCCCGAAAGCGCACGCGCGATTCGCACGGCAAGCGTTCCAAGGCGCTGCCCCGCGGCATCGACGACATACCAACGATGGTCGGTCTCCGCGGTTTTCTGCTGGTAGGTGCGCACAACCAACGAATCTTACGGGAAAGCCCGCCCCCAGTCAAGGCGCCCGGCCACGCGGGTGTGGTCAGGTTGGCCGAGGGAGCCCGAAACCAGAAAGGCCGCCTAGTCGTATGCAGGGTAGGCTGAAACGGAGGACCCTTAATGACCTTGCCGACCGCGATTGTCATAGCGACCGGAATGATCTGTGGCACATTTCTGCTGGGGTTCCTTGTTTCTGTTCTCTGGATGAGCCGCCGCCGATAAGCCCTATCGCCGACCGATTACGCATCAGCGCGCAGGACCGGCGGCTCGGTAAACGAGTCGTAACCGTCGCCGTAGCGGACGCCGGCCAGGTAGAGACCCTGGGCCGGCGCGATCTGCCCAGCTGCCGAGCGGTCGGCCGCTGCAAGGACCGCGGCGAGGTCGCCCGAGCGACGCCCGCTGCCGACCTCCACGACCGTCCCGACCAGCGACCGGGCCATGCGGTGGAGGAACCCGCTTCCGGCGAGCTCGAGGCGCAGCAGCCCGGCGCGCGGCTCGATCGTGAAGCGATAGAGGCTCCGCACGGTCGTGAGCGGCTCGTTGGCCGCCCCCACGGGCAAGATCGAGCAGAACGAGCGGAAATCGTGGTCGCCGACCACTTGCGCGGCGGCAGCCCGCATCGCGTCTACATCGAGCCGTTGGGGGACGTGCCAAGCGTAGCGGGACGTCAGGGCATCCCGCTGGGGCCGTGGCGCGATTGCATAGACGTAGGTCCGTTCCAGGGCGGAGAAGCGCGCGGAGAAGCCGGCGTCCACGATGGCCGCCTCGCGGACGGAGCAGTCCGCGGGAAGCGACGCGTTGAGCGCCGGGGCGAGACGCTCGAAGGGAAAGGGCGCGTCGGTCGCTACCGATACAACTTGGCCGGTGGCGTGCACGCCGCTGTCGGTCCGTCCCGCCGCCGTCACTTTGACCGGCTCGCCAAACAGCTGGGAGAGCGCCTTTTCCAAGACGCCCGCGACCGTCCGGTCCACGGGCTGCCATTGGAAGCCGCAAAACCCGCTTCCGTCGTACTCGATGGTCAGGCGAAGGTGGGTGCGCGCGGCGTCAGCCGTGCTGGCGCTGCAGCGGAAAGAGCAGCACGTCGCGGATCGAGCGCTGGTCGGTCAGCAGCATGATGAGGCGGTCGACTCCGATTACGATTCCGGCCGTTGGCGGCATGCCATATTCGAGGGCCCGTACGAAGTCCCAATCGGGTTGCGGAATCTCTTCGTCGCCGGAGATGCGCTCGGCGACCTGTGCTTCGAAACGTGCGCGCTGATCGTCGGGATCGTTGAGCTCGGTGAAGGCGTTGGAGATCTCCATCCGGGCGCAAAAAAGCTCGTAGCGATCGGTGATCTCCGGATCGCCGGCTCGGCGTTTGGCCAGCGGAGAGATCGCAACGGGATAGCCGGTGACGAACGTCGGCGCGACGAGGTGCGGCTCGATCACGCGCTCGAAAATTTTGTCCAGCGCATGGCCGTGCGTCGGCGAGCGAGGCAATCCGAGTTCGTGCGCGATCGCGGCCGCGCCCGCTGGGTCGAGCAACGCATCGCGCCGGTACTTGCCCTCGCTGTTGGCTGCCATGGCATCTAGATACTCGACCTGCGCGAAGGGGCGCGTAAACGGGATCGTCCCCTCGCCGTGGGGCAGATCGGTCCCGCCGCCGGTAACCGTGGCGACGAGATGCGCGATCAGCGCCTCGTTGAACTCCATCATGTCCGAGACGTCCCAGTACGCGGCGTAAAGCTCGAGCATCGTGAACTCGGGATTGTGGGTCGTGTCGATTCCTTCGTTGCGGAAGATGCGGCCGATCTCGTAGACGCGTTCCATCCCGCCGACGATCAGCCGTTTGAGGTTCAGCTCCGTCGCGATCCGCAGCTGCATTTCGTGGTCGAGCGCGTTACAGTGGGTTACGAAAGGTCTGGCGGCCGCGCCGCCCGCGACGTGCAGCAGCGTCGGCGTCTCGACTTCATAAAAACCGCGCTCGTCGATGAACCGGCGCATCTCCGCGATCAAACGGCTGCGCATCATCATCGTTTCGCGCACGTCGGGGTTCACGATCATGTCGACGTAGCGCTGGCGGTAGCGCTTCTCGACGTCCTGCAAGCCGTGCCACTTGTCGGGCAACGGCATCAACGACTTACCGATGGCGACGAACGAGGTTACGTGAAGCGTGAGCTCGCCCATCTTCGAGCGAAACATGTAGCCGCGCACGCCGAGCAAGTCGCCTCGGTCGAGATCGCCCCAGTCGGCGAAGGCGTCGTCTCCGACCTCCTGTTTGCGGACGTAGATTTGCAAGCGTCCCGTGCGGTCCGCGAGATCGGCGAAGACCGTCTTGCCCATCGTGCGCTTGGAAAGGAGGCGCCCGGCTAGGCTCCAGCCCTCGGCCGCGGCGTCCTGGCCCGGCACGAGAAATGCATAACGCGCGAGCAACTCCGCCGCCGTCGCATCTACCTCGCAGCGGCGTTGCGCGAACGGATCCTTGCCTCGCGAACGCAAAGCGGCCAGATTCTCACGTCTGGCCGCTACGAGTGCCGCTTCGGTCTTCCCGAACTCATCCAAGGTTACGACGCCTTCTTTGCAGCCTTCTTCGGTGCGCTGCTCTTGATGGACTCGATCTTATACTTGGCCAATCCGCGAGGCGTGACGACGTCAACGGTCGTTCCCTTTTTGTGCCCCATGAGGGAGCGCCCCAGCGGCGATTCGTTGGAGATGCGATGGCTTGCCGGATCGGCTTCGGCCGACCCAACGATCGAAAACTCGAAGGCCTCGTTCTTCTTCAGCTCCCGGACTTTGACGACCGCGCCGAGATGGACTTCGTCGGCCACATACTCGGATTCGTCGATCAGGCGGGCGTTGCGAATCATCGCCTCGAGCTTGAGAATGCGCCCCTCGATGAAGGCCTGCTCTTGCTTAGCGTCTTCGTATTCGGCGTTTTCGCTCAAATCGCCGTATTCTTTCGCTTGGCGAATGCGGTCGTTCACCTCGCGCCGGTGGACGCTCTTGAGCTCGTCGAGCTCCTGCTCCAACTTCGTCAGACCTTCTTGGGTCAGCACGATCTCTTTGTCGTTCAACCTAGAACCTCACGGGGCTCATCACCCCACAGCCCATAGCTTTCAGTGCGTCCTTGCGAACGCTGGCGCGGTTTGTTCTCAGCGGCTCGCTGGAAGGCCTTCTCCGCCCAGGCCGCCCGCAGTGGACGGCTAGGACAGCCTCACGACGCGAGGCTCGAGGCGGAGTTCGCGCAGGAGCCGTTCGTAGTCGGCGGGCACGACCTCGCTCCACTTCTTGCCGAGCAGCGCTAAGAGCGCCGCTTCCAGGACGTTGGTTCCGAACGATCGCCCCGCGATTTCGGGGGTGCTCGTAATCAGCATCTCGACGCCGCGCGCAGCCAAATCTTCGACGTTACCCGCCGTGACGGTGTTCGTCAAAACGATCTTGCCGTCGAGCCGGTCCGGCATGAACTGGCGCATGAAATGAAAGTCGCCGGCGATAATCTCGGCCTCTTCGTAGTAGTGCGGATACTTTGGCTCCGGCGGCTTCTCTTGCTTCTTCCCGGTCGGGTAGAAGAACTGAAACGGGAGCTTGCACGCGTCGGGAAGATACTTTTCGGCGAGCTCTTCGAACTCGGCAAGGCCACGCACCGGCATGTCTTTGTCGAGCGCAAAGATGAAGTCGCCGAAGAGCACGTCAGCCCCGGCATCCACGAAGGCCTGCGCCATCCCGAAGCGATCCAACGCGCTCACCATCAACACGCGCTTTCCGCGTAAGTCGATCCCGAGATCGCTCTGCATAAAGCTCACCGCCTGGCGCTCCAGCGTGTTCTTCAAGCCGCTTCCGTCGACGATCGGCGTGATCTTCGCCGCTTCGAGCAATCGCAGACCGTCGCGTAGCGCGTAACGATGGCGGCCGGCATAAAGGTAGACGTCGATGCCACCCAAACCGATGGCGTCGACGTGGCCGTCGAGCTCGCGAACCATCGCAATCGCGGCATCGAGCTTGCCGTCGGTCCCGACGCGCGAGATGTCGAACTCCTCCCCGAGGAACGTCGCATGGGCGCGATGATCCCGGCTGCTCGAGCCGAGCGACACCGAAACAACCTTCTTCATCCTTCGACAAGCTCAGGATGACGTGAAAGGGCGGCGGCGCGGATGGCGGCGAGCTTCTCGGGTGTGATCGCCGCATCGAAGGCGCGCATATCCGCCAGCTCAAAACCGCACCGCGCCGCCATCGCCTCGATCTCGATCACCTTCTCGAGCTTGATTCCGCGCCCGAGCGTATAAGGCTCGAACCGCCCCTCGAGCGCCAGAATCATCGTCTCGCTCATGCATGCCAGCGCCGTGCGCGCGGGGAGATTCAAATCGAAGTCCGTTCCGGGCTCGCGGACGCGCTCGAAACGCGGATTTCCCGGCACGCGCATGTTTCCGCCTTCGACCACGAGCACGTCGGGCCGCTCGGCAGCGACGCGCCGGCTCACGTCGTGCGGCAGCGACAGCTCGCAGACCACCGCGCCGATCGGCAGATCTTCGGGTTCGATAATGTCTTGCGTCGAGCTGGTCGCAGTTAGAATGAGTTGGGATCGCCGCACCGCGCTGCCGATGTCGGTCGTGTACTCGCTGGGGCACGGCAATCCGTCAGCGATTTGCTCGTGAAACTTCCGCAACCTCGTTTCGTTGCGCGCCACCAAAATGAGGCGCGCTACCTTCGGCGCGATCAGCTGCACGCAGGCGGCACCGATGGAACCTGTGGCGCCGACGACCACCGCCGTGCACGCGCGCGAGTCGATGCCGAGTTCGGCGGCACCGCGGAACAGGCTGGCAACGCCGGCCGCAATCGTCAGCGAGTTCCCCGTCGTGACGGGGATCGGCGAACGCGCGTTGATCGTGATGCCGCCGTCGCCGACCACGCCGGTGAAGGCGCCGAGGCCGGCGATTTGGGCTCCCAACTGCGCACCGATCTCGATCGCGCCCAAAACTCGTTCGTAGACCTTCTCGCGGGGAAACTCGACGATCTGCTCCGGCAGGAGCGTGGCGGCGACGAACCAGCCTTCGGTTTCGCGCCCGTCGGGAGTGCGAACGCCGGTGACGTGGACTGCGGCGTAGGGCGGCATCCACTCCATGATCTTGCGCAGGATCGGCTCGCCTTTGCCCTTGGCGCCGGGCTCGTAGCGGGCGATGTCTTCGAGCGAGAGCGGGTGAATGACGAAGCAAAACTTATTCATTGAGGCGCTTGCTCCGCTTGCCGTTTGAGCGCCGCGAGCATCATCTCGCTGTTCTCGCGCACCTTCTTTTCCAACGTGGGCCCGATAAGCTCGGCGAGGGTCGGCACGCCGAAATCAAAATCGACGCCGAGAACGACGTGCGTGCGGCCGTCGCGCTGCTCGAACGTCCACGCACCCTCGAACTTGTCGAGATCGCCTTCCAACAGCGCGTAGTCGATGCGCAGCGCGGCGTCGTCGAAACGATCCTCCTCGGTCCACTCGATCGGCGCCTCTTCCACAAGCGTCTTCCAGCGCGAGATTGCGCCGTCGGGACGGCGTTCCAGAATCGTCACGGTCTCGACGTCGGGCATGAACTGAGGGAATCGTTCCTGATCTTTGGCCAGCTCGTAGACGAGGCGGGCAGGCGCGTCAATCACGATCGTGCTTTCGACATACGGCATCGCGTGCGAGGACTACAGCGAGCCCAGCTTTGCAAAAGCGGTTGCAACGCCGCCGCGCAACGCCTGCAGCGCCTGGTCGATCTCGCGTTCGCTCACGACCAGCGGCGGCTCGAGGCGGATGACGCGCTGCTGGTTGAGCGTCCAAGCGGCGGTTACGCCCGCTTTGAGCATCTCGGGGATGATCCAGCCGCCGTAACCTTCGTGCGCTAGCTCCACTCCGACCAACAGCCCGAGGCCGCGCACTTCGCGAACGACCTGCGGATACTCGTCGCCGATCGCGCGCGCGCCGTCTAGCAGCCGCTCTCCGCGAAGGCGGGCTAGTTCCGCAAGGCCGTCATCTTCCAACACGTCCATCGCCGCGAGCGCCGCCGCGCACGCCAGTTCGCTGCCGCCGAAGGTCGAGGTGTGCAGTAGCGGCGCGTGCGCGAACGCGCGGTTCCAAACGCTCGGCCGCGCGATAAAGGCTCCGACCGGAACGACGCCGCCCGAAAGCCCCTTGGCAAGCGTCATAACGTCGGGAACGACGCCGTCGCGATTGCAGGCAAAACGATATCCGCAACGGCCTAACCCAGTCTGGACTTCGTCGGCGACAAAAACGGCGCCACTGCGATCGCAAGCCTCGCGCACGGCGCGCATATAACCCAGCGGCGGCACGTTGACGCCGCCCTCACCCTGCACCGGCTCGACGACGAATGCCGCCGCCCCGGCAAGCGCTTCGTCGAGCATGCTCGTTTCACCGTAAGGAATGCAGACCGAGTCGGCGAGCAGTGGACGAAACGGCGACTGAAACGTTTCACGCCCGCTGACCGAAAGCGCGCCGAGCGTTTTACCGTGGTACGCATCGACCGTCCCGACGATTTTCGCCCGTCCGGTAGCTGCGCGGGCGAGTTTGATCGCGCCCTCGATCGCCTCCGTTCCGCTGTTGCACCAGAACGTGATCTCCAAGTCGCCCGGTGCGAGCTCCGCGAGCCGTCGCGACGCGCGGCCGAGCAAAACGTTGAACATCGTTTTTCCGGATAGCGCGATCAGGTCAAGTTGGGCTCGCACGGCCTCGACCACGCGCGGATGGCGATGGCCCAGCGTAAAGACGCCATAGCCGCCCGCGAAATCGAGATAGGCTTTCCCGTTTTGATCCCAGATCGTCGCGCCCTCGGCGCGCACTTCGACCGGCGATCCGGAGAGCTTCATCACGCGCGCCAAGGGCGGATTCACGAATCGCTTGTAGTTCTCGTACGTCTCCGCCGCAAGTTCTTGCGGCGACGCCGCACCGTAGAGATCGTCGCGCTGATCGATCACGCCGCCGCCCTTGCTGCTGCACGCCGCTTGCGTCGGGTTTGAGTCCCGTCGGGGGCAACCGCTCCGGCTAAGCAGCTTGACGCGGCCCAGTTACCCGCGCTAAAGTCGAATTGTTTAGTCGGAGCCGTGTAGCTTTCAAAGCTACGGAAAAGCGGGGCTGGAGAGATCCGGCCTCGTTTTTTGTTCATGCTGCGACCAGCGGTGTGGATTCGAGGCGCGAGATCGTTGCTTCAACCGTGCCGATCGTTTCAGCCGCGCTTTCCATGCGCATGATTCGTTCGCGCAGCATCGCGGCGCCCGGCATTCCCTTGAGATAGAGGGCCAGGTGTTTACGCATCTGGGGAACCGCGCGCGCTTCGCCCAACTCCTGCACCATCGTCCGGTAGTGCACGATCGCAAAGCGCAGGCGATCGGGAGCACTTGGGAGCGGACGCGCATCGCGCCCGTCCATCAAATCTCGGATTTGCGAGATGAGCCACGGATTGCCGAGCGTCGCGCGCCCGAGCATAACCGCATCGACGCCGCTTTCGCGCATGCGCTCCATCGCCAGATGCGCATCGTCGAGATCGCCGTTGCCGATCACCGGAATGTCGAGGCCGCGTTTAAGCCGCGCGATGTGCTCCCAGTCCGCCTCGCCTCGGTAAAACTGTTTCGCAGTACGCGCGTGCAGCGTCACCGCCTTCACGCCGGCACGTTGCGCGCGCTGCGCGACATCGAGATAGACCAGCGCGTTCTCGCTCCAGCCAAGCCGCATCTTCACCGTCACCGGACAGTCGACGGCCGCGACCACCGCGCGCACGATCTCCTCGCAACGGTCCGGGTCGCGCAGACAGGCCGACCCACCGTTGGTCTTGGTTACCTTGGGCGCGGGACAGCCGAAGTTGATGTCGACGATGTCGGCGCCGCACTCGCGCACCACTTTGGCCGCGTTCGCCATCGTCGCCGGGTCGTCGCCCCAGAGCTGCGTCGAGACGGGTTTCTCCAGCCCGTGCTGGTCGATCATCTCCATCGTGCGCTTGTTCCCGTGTTGCAGCGCGTTGGACGACACGAACTCGGTCACGGTCAGGCCCAGCCCGAACGGGCGATAGAGGGCGCGCATCGTCCGGTTCGTCACGCCGGACATCGGCGCGAGAATCAACGGCGGCCAGATCTCGATCGAGCCAATCCGGAGCGGCTTGGGGCGCATCTTTCTAGCTTAGACCACCTTGCTCGTCGCGCCTCGCAGCGCGCGCCGAACGATGAAATAGATTCAATCCGATGAGGCTCAAGTAAGGGTCGACTGCATCGACGACGGGCGTCTGCTTGGCCACCACGTCGGCGAGACCACCGGTTGCGATGACTTTGACGGGAACGCCCATCTCCGCTCGGATCCGCTCGACGACCGCCTCCACTTGCCCGGTGAAACCGTAGACGATGCCGCTCTGCAGCGCCTCGTTCGTATTTCGGCCGATCGCCCGCCCCGGCGCCTCAAGGGCAATCTGTGGCAGCTTGGCGGTACGGCCGATCAACGCGTCGATCGATACGGCAATTCCCGGTGCGATCGCGACGCCGAGGTACTCGCCGGCCGCGGAGATCGCGATGAACACCGTGGCGGTGCCGAAGCTTACGACGATCAGCGGTGCGCCGAATCGGCTCACTCCGCCGATGGCCGCTGCGACCAGGTCGGCGCCGACCTCCGACGGATTTTCCGTTACGATCGAGATGAGCTGCTGCGTTTGCGGTTTCAGAAAGACCGGAGTCGTCTTAAAGAAGCGCGCGCACGCGCTTTCGAGCACCGGATCGAGCTTCGGTACCACGCTGGCAATCGTCACGGCACCGATCGCTCCGATGTCGATTCCGCTCGTGGCAAAGAGCTGCGTGAAGAAGACTCCGTACTCGTCGGGCGTCCGCCGCAGTTCCGTCGTCACCCTCCAGGTTCGCTGCAGTTCGTCGTCCGAAAAGCAGCCGAGTTTGGTTTCGGTATTTCCGACGTCGATCGTCAGGAGCATCGCATCAGTTCCTCAAGCGCATCGAGTAGTCTGGCCGCCAGCGTTTTCTTATCGGAGCGTCCCAGCTCGCGCCGCCCGTCAGCGCCCCACAGGAGCACCAGCTCGTTGTCGCCGGTACCGAATCCACGCTCGCCGCGCACGTCATTAACGGCGATTGCGTCGAGATGCTTCGCGCGAAGCTTCTTGCGAGCGCGCATTTCGTGTTCGCCGGTCTCCGCCGCGAATCCGACCAGGAACGTCGAGCCCTTGCGCTCGCCAAGCGCGGCGAGAACGTCGGGATTCGGCTCGAGCAGCACGCTCAAATCTTCGCCGTTCTTCGAGAGTTTCGACTCACTGTGCTCCGCCGGGCGCCAATCGGCCACGGCCGCCGTCGCAATCGTAAGGTCCGCGCCGGCCGCGTGCGCCAGTGCCGCGTCGTAGAGTTCGCGCGCGGTCGCGATGCGAACGACGCGAACGCCGGCGGGCGGTTCGAGCTGCGTCGGGCCGAGCAGCAGCGTCACGTTTGCGCCGCGCAGCGCGGCTTCGCGCGCGAGCTCGATGCCCGTGGAACCGGTCGATGCGTTGCTGAGAAAGCGCACCGGATCGAAGGGCTCTCGCGTCGGACCGGCGGTGATGGCCACGCGCTTGCCGTGCAGCGATTGCCTTCGCGCCAGCGCGCGGTCGAGTGCTTGGAGAATTCGTTCTTCGCTCGCTAAGCGCCCGACGCCGCGTTCGCGTTCGGCCAGAAACCCGCACTCCGGATCGACGATCTCGTAGCCCCGCGCGCGCAATGCGGCGATATTCGCCTGGGTTGCCGGATCGTCGTACATCGCTTCGTTCATCGCGGGCGCGAGGATGCGCGGAATGCGCGCCGCCAGTAGGGCCGCCGTCAGCAAATCGTCGGCTATCCCCGTCGCCAGCTTTGCAATGATATTCGCCGTCGCCGGCACGACGAGCGCCACTTGCGCCTCACGAACGAGTCGAATGTGCGGGATGCGTTCGGGAAGATCCCACAACGACGTATAGACCGGTCTCGCCGTCAACGAAGCAAAGGTCAGCGGAGTGACGAAGCGTTCGGCCTCGGCCGTCATCACAACGTCCACGCAGTCGCCGCGCTGCACGAGCGTGCTCGTCAAAGCTGCCGCTTTATAAGCGGCGATCCCGCCGCTTACCCCTAACAAGATGCGAGGCTTAGCCACCATTCTTCAGCCTGTCCTGAGCCATGTCATCGTGAGCTCGGCCTGCCCTGAGCCTGTCGAAGGGTCGAAGGACGAAGGGGCACCCACAAACTGTCGATCAGGCGCGTCGTACCAAAACGCGCCGCACCGATGACGAACGCCGGCTGGCGGAGCTCTTCGATC